>CAZEFU010000008.1:0-16739 GCA_964511515.1 uncultured Wenzhouxiangellaceae bacterium | reverse complement strand
CCCGCATCACCGGCGGCCATTTCTATAGTTTCAGGTGGTCCTGGGGGGGTCTGCGCTGTACCATCTGGCAAGCTATGCTCTGCTACCTCGATAGTAGCCTCACCTTTCAGACCTTCATTGTAAACTTTAGCTTCAACTTTATAGCGCCAGTCATCCCCGACTGGGCCTTCGTGACTTTCCTGAATTATTGTAAAAGACAATTTAGCTGACATCCGCCCTATCTCCCTGGTTCGTTACTGATTTTGTAATATAAGTAAGAATATACCATAACATATTTATACTCTAACAAGGATTCCGCCACATAAAAGCACTGCCCAATTAAACAGGGTTTCTCTATCTTTATGTAAGAATTTAATACAAGGCAAAAATAATTTGAATAATTTCATCAATAACGGGAATATACTAGCTGCTGTTGCGTATATAGACTGACTCTTGAAAAAAATGAAGACAATGAAACAACAATTGGTAGAACTTGGAAATGGAGCACATGCATTAGCTACCCAAATATTGGGTAATTCTGATGATGCCGCCGATGCGGTGCATGATTCATTCGCCAAAGTATTAAACAAGCCAGATGCTTATGATGCCAATAGCGGCCCGTTGAAGCCGTGGTTTTTACGGGTTGTCAGGAATCGCTGTATTGACCTTATCAGGCGCCGTCGCCCGGTATCTACTGATGAAACTGAGCTAATTGAACCAGATGCTGGCCCTGAACTTAAATTAGAAATTAGTCAGCGCAATCAGGAGTTACAAACCGCACTTGCCAGCCTCTGCGATTGGCAGCGCCAAATTATAGTATTGCGTGATTATATGGATTTAAGTTATGCACAAATAGCAACTGTCCAGGATATTGCCAAGGGCACTGTAATGTCTAGATTACATCGAGCCCGAATGGCCTTGAAAAAGGAGCTTACGAAGAATGAACAATGAGAAGTTACTCATAAACCAGCATGTTGGCGAGCTCTTGTCGGGTTTTGTAGACGGAGAATTGACCCAGCAACAACGACAACAAGTTTCCTTGCACTGTCAGAGCTGTGAGGAGTGCAGTACAAACCTTGCAGATATTCGGCAATTGAGAGAACGAATAAGCACAGCCAAGCTTAGCGAAATTGGCGCAGATAAATGGAGAGAGAACATGAACGATAGCAAAACGCAAACATCACGCGCAATTGGTTGGCTAGTATTTATTGCCGGCATATTACTGGCGGCTGGAGTAGGGTTATTCTGGTTGATTTTTAATGATGAAATAGAGCCAGTCATGAAAGTTATTTCAGTTGCAGTATACGGAGGTCTGGCAATCTTGCTGTACTCAGTCTTACGGCAGCGATTAATTGAGAGTAAAACCGATAACTATAAAGATGTGGAGGTATAAAATGATAGTTGTAACTAGTGAAACAGTAGCTAATAGTAAAATTATAAAAACCCTTGGACTAGTACGCGGCAATACCGTTCGCGCCCGCCATTTGGGCAAAGATATCATAGCCGGCTTGCGCAATATTGTGGGTGGAGAAATTCACGAATATACGAAATTGATGGCAGAGAGCCGGGAACAAACCCTAGACCGGATGACCGCAGAGGCTGAGCAACTTGGAGCCAACGCCATAGTTACCGCTCGTTTCACCACATCGGTGATGATGGGTGGTGCAGCAGAGTTACTTGCCACCGGTACTGCTGTAATTATTGAAGTGGAATAGCTTGTTAATCTACCTCAATCTATATTGTTTACTCTGAACTACCGCCTCTTACCGCTCACTCAGGGTAAAATGGCGGTAGTTTATTAGATTTAGATTCTTGGTTAGATTGTTTGTGATGTTGCTCCAGCCAAGCAAGCAGTAGAGTCAGAAAACTATCCCCATCCCACTTTTCACTGCTGCTCTGATTGGAATACAAGTCCTGGTTCATTGCTTTAATTTTATCAGCGAGATCAACAAAGCCATCTTCAGCACAGCGTTCTGCCAAGCCACTAAGCCCATTGCCAATACCCGGCTCATCTTTGGCAAGTTGCCTTAAGCCAACAATTGCCTTTATTTCCAGCCCTTGCTTGCAAGCCAGTTTAATCTGCGTCAAGCCACGGCTCTGGGGAGGGCTTTGCGGCTGTTGTTTTGGAGTTTGCAGCATCTGCTTGCGCAGTATAAGAGCTAAAACCACGGTCAATAACCACAGAGCAAAGCCTATAATTGCCATGTTCCGCCAGAACTTGCTGTTCTTGTCATTTACCGGTACTGCAGGATTTACACCATCAATCGGTTTTGTGACTGCTGGTAGTTGCGGTGCTTCTACTGGCCGGGGCTGGGCCACAATAGTTCCAGCCAAAGCCGGAAGAACAGTTACTATTTCTGCTGGTACTATTGCGAATCTTAACTGCCCTGCAATAGTGTCCCACCAGGGAATACTTATTTCTGGCAACAATAACTCACCTTCAAATTCTGGCACGATAGCAAAACTACTGGTTTTCCTGCCGCTAACCCATGCGCCAGCAGTCCGGGCGACAGATTCTGGAGAATCAGGGTACACTCTGGCGCCTTCTTGCTCAGGCCAGCTTATATCGGGCATCATGGTGTCAAGCAGACCAATGGTTTGCATATTGATGATTCTAGTTACCGGCTCGCCCACACGAACCCCGGTTGCCGGGATTTTTAATTCCGAATTTATTATTAGTTTTCGTGCTGGCAACCAGTCAGCCGAGGCTGGAAACTCTGCCGGGCGTGGCTCGACCATAAGCCTTAGCGACTCACTTTGTGTGCGTACACGCCGCCCTCTATTTAATGGTGAGAACAAGCTGCCGCCTTGGCGCGAAGAAGGTTCATTTACCCTGCCGATGAAGGATATTTCAGGTATTACCAACTCTCCACTACGTTCTGGAAAAACAGCATAAATGCGCTCCAGAGACCGATAATTTACCCCATTGCGTTTCACATTTAACGATGCTTCGTTTAATTTAACTGTAGTTGCATGCTCAATTTGCGGGTCAGCCAGACTAGCCTCAGTGAGGTTGTAACGAAAGAAAAGGCGTACAGTTAAGGCTAGTTGTGAATGCACATAAGCCTTGCCTTCATGCAACTCAAGCTCAACAAACACCAATGGTGGTTCGCCGCTTTTATCTACTGGAGCGTCTTTAACACTTAAACTTAAGGCTTCTGTGCTCAAGCTTCCCAGCTCGAATGCCGGGATCACTAGCTCGCCAGTTCTCTTCGGTTCCAGAACATACAAAACTCGAACGATTGCAGTTTGATTGCCATTAACATAGCTGACCCTTGATTCATTGCGGGTGTCGATAATAATAAAATCAGCACTTAATTTTGCAATATCAATTTCCAAACTCTGAGTGGTATCTGCAGTCTCCAGCACCAATGTAAGAGTCTCTCCCAGACGAATATCATTTCGATCAATTCGCGCTTCAACTGCAGCTATTGATGCTTGCGCGATAAGCAAAAATATTCCTGCAAGAAACAGCTTATAAATAGTTACGTTAATTGTTGAGTAAGTTCTTACCATGGCTGGTTTTTCTCTGCTTGCCGATTACGGCGTTGGTATTCCAAATTTAATTTACGCCGCAACAGACCACCTGGGTCATCCGGGATTCGGCGCAGCCATTGTTCTTTGGCCTGCTCATCTTCCTCGGTCCATTGCTCTTCCTGAGACATCTCTGCCGGCTCTTCTTCCACCTCTTCTGGCTCAGCTTGTTCTTGTTCCTGCTCTGTTTCTTGCTCTTCCGCTTCTTCTGGCTGCTCTTCCTCTTCCTCAGAATCCTCTGCTTGGCTTTGATCTTGCTGGTCTTGCTGGTCTTGCTGTTCCTGACTTTTTTGCTCCTGATCTTCTTGTTGTTGCTCCTGGTTCTGCTGATCTTCGCTCTCTTGCTCACCACCTTCCTGGTTTTGTTGTTCTTGCAACTGCTTCAGGATTTCCAGATTCGCTTTGGCGTCTTCATTCTCAGGGTTTAATTCAAGGCTTCTCTCATAAGCTGCAATCGCTGCATCGAGTTCATTTTGAGCAGCTAGAGCATTGCCGATATTGTAGGCGGCAGCGGCTTGTTGATACGGATCTGTATGTGATTGCTCCAGTTGCTGCCATATCTGAGCAGCTTCTGAATATGCCCCACTGCGATATAAGGCCTCAGCCTGGAAACGCGGCGCTGGCTCATCTTCCAGTAATTGCTCATATTGCTTGTTCTGCAGGGCAATTTCTGCTCGTTGATCGCGGTTATTCCAAAGGTTTAACCAGATTTTATTGGTCTCTACTGGAGCCTCTATTTGTGCTGAATCAGCTTGTGGCTCTGTCTCTTGAGCTTGCAGCGGTGCAGACCAATAAGGCAAGATAAATAATGGCAGGATAAAAACCCAGCCCTTACGGAACAACAATAATGCTAATGGCAGGAGTAATAATACCAGCCAGTATCCCTGATCAATCCAGCGTGCATCCAGAGCTGTATCAGCGCCGTCAGTTGCTACAAAATCATCTTTATTCCCAGACAGTATTTGTACTAACTCAGAGTTATCTGAGCGCAGTGAATAATACTCACCCTTGCCAGCGCTGGCCAAGTCTTGCAGGCGGCGAACTTCTAACTTACTAACCACAATCTGCCCGCCAGCATCTTTAACAAAGCCGCGACCACTGGGAATCGGTGCTCCCTGGGTGCTGCCAATACCCAATACTGAAATTCTAAAACCGTCACTGGCCAAGTTTGCAGCAGCTTTCACCGCCTGCGGACTAGCACTATCGGCCAGCAATATGATTTCTCCTCTGGCGAAACCTGCTTGCCGGATTAAATCTGCTGCCAGAAACAAGGCCTCAGCCGGGCGACTGCCGAGCACTGGCATAATCTCTGGAGTAAGCGCCGGGACCAAATTCTTAATGGTTTCCATATCACTGCTCAGCGGAGCAATAACAAAGGCCTGTCCCGCGAAAGCAACCAGACCTACCTGGCCTTCTTCTACCTGCTCAAGCAGATCTATCAACTTAAACTGAGCTTGGGCACTACGGCTAGGTTTAATATCTTCAGCCAACATCGAGCGGGATAAATCCAACACCACAACCCGTGCATAATTAGCACTAAAGCTACCAGCCGCGGACTTCTCCCAGGCAGGGCCTGCAAGTGCAATTAAGGCAATGCTCAAACAAGTTGCCACCAGCAATTTAAAGCCGTGGCGATTAAATTTACCTTGCTGACCCTGATTGCCACTAAGGAATTTCAATAAATGCGGGTCAGCCACCCTGGCCCAATCTCCACCTGCTTGATGACCGCGCCAGGTCATAGCTAACGCCAACCAGACCAGTGGTAATAACCACAGCCATTCGGGTCTGATCCAATTTAGATCAAATAGTGCCATCAGCCCTGCTCCTGGCGACTAAACATTGTGGCGCCCGCTTGCTGCAGCAGCCGGATCAGACCAGCAAACATACTTAGAAGCGTTGCTACCGCTAATGGAAGCCAGAACCATTCGGTTACTGGGCGCATTACGACAGCATCGGAACTGACTGGCTCAAGCTCATCAATAATTGAGTAAATTTTCTCCAGAGAAGCAGTATCCCGGGCACGGAAGTACTTGCCACCGGTCTTCTCAGCTATGCTTTGCATGCTTTTCTCGTCTAAATCTGTAGCTGGATTGATTGTGCGAGTACCGAACAGATCCCGAACCAACATTTCATCCGCGCCAACACCAATGGTATAAATGGTCAGGCCTTCTTTGGCTGCATATTCTGCGGCTTGAATTGGATTAACAGCGCCCGCTGTATTAGCACCATCAGTGAGTAGTATCAAAATTCTATCGGCCTCGCTATCATCACGCAGGCGCTTTAGAGCCAAGCCAATAGCATCACCAATAGCAGTTTCGCGACCTGCCAGACCAATCTCTGATTCCGCCATCAAACGGGCTGTAGTTTCAGTATCAAATGTCAGTGGGGTTTGCAGATAAGCGCGTGAGCCAAACAGGATTAAACCTACCCGATCACCGTGACGCCGCTGGATGAAGCTCGCCATCACACTCTTCACCATGCTCAGGCGAGTAACCATATGACCACCCAATTGCATGTCGCGAGTCTCCATACTGCCGGAGACATCTACAGCCATAAGTAAGTCTCTGCCACTAACCGGATATGTCAGTGGCTCATCAATCCATTGTGGTCTGGCGGCTGCAATAATTAATAGCGACCAAAGTAAAATCAACAACAATTTTAGGAACAAGCGGCTGCTACCATCAGCCTGGGCGCTAGCGCCTAACCAATGATAAAAAGGTACGCGTACCGCACCGCCTAGCTCAGCCTTAGCAGGAGGTGTAAAACGCCATACCAGCCAAGGTAGCGGTAATAAAACGAACATCCAAGGCCAGGCGAAAACAAATTCAGCCACGTAAGTTCTCCTGTAACCGCAGCCAACGCAATGCCCAGTCTTGCAGCAGCTTGGCATCGAAAGCAGGAACCTCGGTCTGGTAGTGAGCACTGGCAAGTAATTCTATCGCGGATATTTCTTCAGCCGAGGCGGAGCTACTACTGTCGATCAAAAACCCAGACCATTCTGAGCCTGTTAGGTTCTGGATGCTGGCTTGCCCCAGGTGTGCAAGCCAGCGTTTTAAGAGCTGGTTTAATTCCACCAGTATTTGTCTTGGGTTCTGGGCGTGGTTAATAAATATATACTCAACAATAGCCTCAGTTTGCACTCTAAACCGATATCGTCGCCAAGCCGCCATGGCTTTTCTGCTCAGCCAGTAAAGCAGAAATAACGCAAGCCCAGCAAGCAACCACCATGCAAGCGCAGGCGGCCACCATTCAGCAGCTGCCGGCGGCTGAATATCCTTTAGCATTTTTAAAATGCTATCGGTGTTCTCTTCAGCCACGTGCGTTCAGCCCCAGACCACGCTCAATTGCAGAGAGCGGGTCATCAGTAGTTAGCACTTGCATCCAGCGTGCCCCATTTTTTCTAAATACATCGGCAGGTACTGTTTGATGCTGTTGCTCACGTTCTAGAATATGCCGGCGTAACTGTCTTGATCTGGTGTTCAGGCTGCGAAAGTTTTCGCCATCTGTGATTGGGAAAACTCCAGCTGGCATACTAACTTCCAAAGGATCTATTAACTGGCAACCGACCAGATCATTATGCTGGGATAAGCGGGATATATGCCTGTTGCAATCTTGATCTAGGCGGTAAAAATCGCTCAAAATAACTACCAAGCTTCCCGGGCGTACTACATTTCTAAGGCGCTGCAAAGATGCTGCCAATGGGTCGCGCTGTTGCGGCACTGGGTTCGGGTTACACCAGCGTTCTAGCTGTTGAATCATTCGCAGAACACCGCGCCTGCCACCTCTTGGCCTTAATTCATGATGGATTCCACCACCATAAATTACCGCGCCGCTGCGATCACCGCGACGCGCTGCAGTCCACGCCAAGGCAGTAGCGATTTTTGCTGCCATTACCGTTTTTAATTGCCCACGGGTAGCAAAAAACATACTTGGATTGCGATCTACAACCAAAATAACTGGGCGCTCGCGCTCTTCCTGAAATACCTTGGTATGGGGTTTACCGGTACGCGCAGTTACGCGCCAATCCATATTGCGAATATCATCGCCGGGAAGATACTGTCTGGATTCTAAATAATCTACACCACGGCCACGAAACTTAGATTCATGAGCTCCTGCCAGCGCCGAGCGAGCTGCGCGTTTAGCTGGTAGACGGCGCCTATGACAACGCCCTTCCAGTGCAATTAATTCAGCTTTTGTGATATGAATTCCATCGCCGGCAATCTTGGCAGCCGAGCTCTGAAATGCATTGTTTCCACGGATCATGGTACTGGCACGACCTCAAGTAAACGCTGAATAATTTCATCAGATGTGACTCCATCAGCTTCAGCTTCATACGATAACAACAACCTGTGGCGCAGAACATCCGGCGCCATTGCGTGGATATCATCTGGCGATACGAAATCGCGGCCTGCTAGCCAGGCATGGGCGCGAGTACAACGATCTAGGCCAATAGTGGCACGCGGACTGCCGCCATAAGAAATCAACTGAGCCATTTTGGGATCAAATTTAGCTGGATCGCGAGAGGCCAATATTAACTGCACAATATAGCTTTCCAGTTCAGGTACCATTACCATATCCAGCACTTCATTTTGCGCTTGGAAAATCTGTGCTTGTGAGAGAAACACCTCTGGTGGCGTATGGCTGCTTATTTCTTCGCGCGCCTGTTGCCTGGCTAATTTCAAAATTGCAGTTTCGGCATCTGCATCGGGGTAGCCAATAGTCACATGCATTAAAAAGCGATCTAATTGCGCCTCTGGCAAGGGATAAGTACCCTCTTGTTCAATCGGATTTTGGGTTGCCATTACCAGGAACAATTTTGGTAACTGATATGTTTCGCTACCAACAGTCACTTGATGCTCGCCCATTGCTTCTAACAATGCAGACTGCACCTTTGCAGGTGCACGGTTAACTTCATCGGCAAGAATAAGGTTATGAAATAACGGGCCGGGTTGGAATTCAAAGTCACCACTCTGCTGGCGATAAATTTCAGTACCGGTAAGATCCGCTGGAAGCAGGTCTGGGGTGAACTGAACTCTATGAAAATCACCTTCAATCCGTTCAGCCAGCACCTTGATCGCGGTTGTTTTAGCCAAGCCAGGCGCACCCTCGACTAATAAGTGGCCATGGGTCAGCAATGCAATCAACAACCTTTCTACTAGAGTTGTTTGGCCTATTATTTTAGTCTCGGCATCTTGTTGTAACTTATGAAAAGCCTCAACAGTTGGATTTGCATGCGGATTTTGCTTAGTTATTTCTTCCATAATTCCTGTTACCTAATAAAAAAACACAGACAGATTACAAATGTCTGGTACTGAGTTCTGTTGGGACAATTATTAAATGCCGAAGTTCTTACTATTTTGCCTTATTACAAGACGCGTTCACAGTGTTAATAGTCACAATCCAATAACCTAAACATATAATAAACCGTACTTATTGCTCTTGCGGGGAAATGTCGAGAGCCCAAGACACTTTATGACTTGCGGGCAGCCCTGATAATTTTGGCAATAATATTCTTAGCAAAGAATCGAGCTCTTTCCGGCTAGATGATTGCAATAGTAAAACCTGCCTATGGCGACCGGCCCTGCGCGCCTGAATTGCTGGCATTGGACCATAAACCTCTACCTGCGATGCAGACTCTTTAAGCAACAAGCTTGCCTGCCTTGCAAGCTCATTTAAGGCTCTATTTAAGACGCTATTATCTAAACACTCGGCTCGTAGCATTGCCTGATAACTATAGGGTGGTAGCCCTGCCTGCTGGCGCTCTACCAACATGCTGCGGGCTAATGGCAAATAGCCCTGCTCCAACAACTGCACTAACTGTGCTTGCTGGGGATGATATGTTTGCAGCACTACCATGCCTTCCTGCTCGCCCCTACCAGAACGACCTGCAACTTGAGTGAGAAGCTGGCTGAGTTTTTCCATGGCACGAAAATCTGTACTGAACAATGACTGGTCAATATTCAAGATTACCGCCAACGATACTCTGGGCAAATGATGGCCTTTAGCCAACATCTGGGTGCCAACCAAAATTGACGATTTACCCTCGCGCACAGACTCCAAAATATCAGCTGCTGAATTTTTCCGCCTGGTAGTATCTCGGTCGAAGCGAATAACTGGGGTTTGCGGGAATTGTTGTTGTAAATACTCGGCTATTCTCTCGGTGCCTTCGCCCAAAGGTCGTAGATCCAAGCTATCGCAAGCTGGGCATCTTACCGGTACACGATGGCGCACACCGCAGCGGTGGCAATCAAGATGGTTGGCCCGCTGATGCCAGGTCATAGGCGCATCACAGCGCTCACAATCAGCCTGCCAGCCACACCAATGGCACATTAATACAGGGGCGAAACCGCGCCGGTTCAGAAACACTAGTACCTGTTGATCGTTTGCCAGAGCCTTGCTGATCAAGTCCAGAGTTTCTGGTAATAAACCCTCGCTCACCGATTGCTGACGCATCTCCAATACATGCCAGCCAGGGATTGGCTGATTATTAGCCCGAGCTAATAATTGGGGAAATTGATAGCGACCAGTGTCGGCATTCTGCAAAGACTCAAGTGAGGGCGTAGCACTACCCAGAATCAAGGGGCAGTTTTCCAGGCTAGCACGCTTTACCGCCACATCTCTAGCGCTATAGCGCCAGTGATCTTGTTGTTTGTAGGCGCTATCATGCTCCTCATCAACAATGATCAAGCCCAGATTTGGTGTAGGAGTAAATAGGGCTGAGCGAGTACCAATTACAACTTTAGCCTCGCCAATCGATGCCTGATACCAAGCCCGATATCGCTCTCCAGCACTTTGCGCTGAATGTACTAATGCTGCTTTTAAACCTAGGCGTTGTTGCACTCTACGGCTGAGTTGCGGTACCAGTCCAATTTCTGGCACCAGAAAAAGCACCTGCTTACCAGCCGCCAATACCTTGGCAGCTAACTGTAAATAAACCTCAGTTTTACCACTGCCTGTTACTCCGTAAAGCAGGCTGCAAGTGAAGCCTGCTAAGGTCTTCTCAATCTGAGAAATAGCTGTTGTTTGCTCGGTAGTTAAGCTTGGCCCAGGCACTGGGGTCAAATTTTCGGCGGCCGCTGATGAACAGGCATCCAGCCAACCCTTTTTCAGCAGATTGCGTAAAACTGGGCGCCAGCTACTGCCCTGAAAATGCTCATTAAGATGTTCCGCATTTGCCGGCTGTGCAAGTGCGGCTATTAGCGCTGCTTGCTTAGGCGCGCGTTTATGTAATTCCTCAGGTATTTGGACAGCACCCAGCTCGGTTAATTTCCACGCCTCAGTAACTGGAGGGTTTACTGCTTCTGAGGTTCTCAACAGTGGCGGCAAAGCTGTAGACAAAACCTCACCTGGTGGATGATGATAGTAAGTCCAGCACCATTTCAGTAGCTGCCATAATTCTGGTGGCCATAGAGGCTGTTTATCAATTACCGAGCTAATCGCTAATAATTTATTCTGCGGAACCTTTGTGCTATCACCGATTTTTACAACCCAGGCAATTTTTTTACACCCAGAAAAACGCACCATTACTCGGCAAGCAATTTGCGGGGTTTCCATTCCAGCAGGAACAGAATAGTCGAAAAGTTGATTCAAGGGCACAACAATCGCCACCTTGAGAATAGTCGGGTTCTTATCAGGCATGCTGATATGAGGTAGTATTAGCACTCACCCACAATAACAGAGGAAATACTATGGGAATGGCTAAAGAGTTCAAAGACTTCGCATTGAAGGGAAATGTTGTCGATATGGCAGTTGGTATCATCATCGGTGCGGCATTTGGAAAAATTGTCTCATCATTAGTGAGCGATATTATCATGCCACCGATCGGTGTGATTATGGGAGGTGTTAATTTCTCCGATTTGAGCATGGTGATAAAGGAAGCTGCCGATGGCGCTGAAGCTGTCACCCTGAATTATGGTGCGTTTATTCAAAATACCCTCGATTTTGTAATTGTTGCCTTTGCGATCTTTATGATGATCAGATTAATGAATAATATACGCAAAAAAGAAGAAGCAAAACCAGCTGAACCAGCAGCGCCAAGTAAAGAAGAAACGCTGCTAACAGAAATTAGAGATTTACTGCGTAAAGAATAATCACTGCTAAAATTTACCCCCGATACCCGGGGGTAAATATTTATTAGTTAACTAGTTCGGTTTCTTCAACCACTTTATTACTGATACCAGGGTTCTGCGCCAACATCGGTTTTTTTGCCGACAAACGAGCCGCATCAGCAATTATGCGTGCAGTTTCTTCGAGAATAAGATCAGGTAGTTCTTCAGCATCATCTGTGTCTGTGTCTAGATCAGAATTTTCGACAGCTCCTTCTTCTGTATCTACGCTGGCAGTCAGATCAGAGCCATTCTCTTCATCCTCATCTACCGGCACTGGCAAGCCATGGAGAATGTAACGACGCTCGCGACGTTGTTTTGATTTCTTCTTGTTCTTGACCATTTCACTACGACGAAAATCCTCTAATAGACTGATAGATTTATCGTCTTTTTTGAGCTCATACTCAGCAATATCTTCATATATCCAACCAAATTCTTCACTGCTGGCAAGGCGCTGCTGAAAACGCTCACTTAAGGCAGGTAGCATTGGTGAGACTCGGTTTACAGGCTGGAAGTCAGACGCTGCTATTTGTGTCCAGGGCAAGGCATTGGTAAGCGAGCTTTCCCCATATTCAGAAGCATCGCCAATTGAAGGAAAACGAATATCAGGTGTGACCCCACGATTCTGAGTGGAGCCACCGTTGACGCGGAAGAATTGCGCCATGGTTAACTTCAGTTCACCCAGGCGCTTTTTATCAACCGGGGCGTAATCATCCAAATTAACTAAATTCTGGACTGTACCTTTGCCATAAGTTGGCTCACCAGCAATTATGCCACGCTGATAATCCTGAATTGCTGCTGCGAATATTTCTGAGGCTGAGGCGCTATAACGGTTAACCAGCACTGCTAAAGGACCATCCCAGGCCATACCTGGGTCGTCATCACGCTCAAGCTGAATGCGGCCACGGGAATCACGAACTTGTACCACTGGACCTTGGTCAATAAATAAACCGGTAAGATTGGTAGCCTCAAATAATGAACCTCCACCATTATTGCGCAAATCAATTACTAAGGATTCTACACCTTCCTCTTTCATTTCAGCAATCAGTTTACGCACATCCCGGGTAGTGCTGCGGTAGTCTTTCTTGCCTTCAGCGCGGCCCACAAAATCGAGATAGAAAACTGGTAAATCAATTACCCCAACTTTAGTGATTTCATCACCTTGGGGAATTTCAATAATTCGGCTTTGCGCTGCTTGCTCTTCCAGTTTTACTTCATTGCGGACAATCTCAATTACTTTACTGGGGCCATCCGGACCAGTATTGGCCGGAAGTAACTCCAGACGCACTACTGAGTCTTTTGGGCCACGAATCAAATCCACCACATCATCCAGCCGCCAGCCAATTACATCTACAATTTTGCCCTTACGCCCCTGGGCAACACCAATGACCTGATCATCTACCTTTAAACGACCGTCTTTATCTGCCGGGCCACCAGGAATAACTCTGGCTATCGAGGTATATTCATTCTCCCGTTGCAGCAACGCACCGATACCTTCTAGCGAAAGCTTCATGGAGATATCAAAATTTTCTGAATTCCGCGGTGACATATAGGCGGTATGTGGCTCAACTGCTAGGGTTACCGAGTTCATAAAGAACTGAAATACATCACCAGCATTAAGCTCGCTAATTCGGCGATCCAGGTTCCCAAAACGAGAGGTCAGTGTTTCGCGAATTTTATCTTCTTCTTTATCTGTCAGCTTCAAACGCAGCCAGTCATTTTTTACCCGCTTACGCCACTGCTCGTCCATGCTTTCGATATCGTTGATCCAGTCTGCATCCGTGCGGTCATATTGGTATCTTTCGTCAATAGTAAAATCAAACGGCTCATCGAGCAGCTTATGTGCAAAATTAATCCGGTTACGAACCCTGAGCACATAGAGATTAAATATTTCAAAAGCCGCGCTGAGGTCATCATGGCGTAAAGCATCATCCAGTTTCAGTCGCCACTTTTCCATTCCGTCAATATCGGCCTGCAGGAAGTAAGCCCGATTAGGATCAAGTGTGTCTATATATTGGTCCAGAATTTTACTGGAGAGCTCGTCATTCAGCTGCACATCCTTATAATGCCAATTAGTAAGAAAATTAACCGTAAGGTTAGAGGCATACCGCTGCAGCATGCTTTGCTGCAGCAAAACCTCGCTGGATTTTGGTGTAGATGGTACCGCAAAAAGGCTGGACGATAACGCAACCAAGAGCAATGTTAAGATTAATGTTTTAAATTGGAATTTATTCGGCACTAGTTAAACCTCAAGTTTGATGGCGGAAAATACCCGCCCATAGATACAATGTAGCATAAGACCGTAACAATCGCTTGAGGTTGCATTAAATATTACAAGCGAACCTCACCATACCAGAATTGTACCCCTCTATGTCATCCTGGAAAAACGCAGCGATTACTTAAGGAGTATATCTTTGAACCATACCACCCTAACTTGCTGCCCCTGCTGCGTATATCCAACTAGGCTTAAATTGGGTCCAGACCAAGTAGGCTGATGGGATAGTTTCGCAAATACAGGTGACTCAACTACAACTGCCATCCCTGCTGCTGCACCTTGAGGATTTGCAGTAACCCATTCCTGCAGATTGTCGCGACAATTAATAGTCAGTTGGCGGGCAATAGATTGACGGCGATATTGTGGCGATACTAAGCACCGGAAAAAATACAGGTCGCAACGCAGTGGCTCGTAATTAAGTTTATAAACTGTGCTTACGCCAATTAGCTTTTCATCTTCTATTGCTAATGTACAAAGTTGCCCAAGACGGGTAGCGATAGCATTTTCATCCGGCATCAAGTTCATCTCAAGCCAAAAGTCTTTTGTAGCTGACTGCCATTTCTCCGGGCAATCTTTCCAAACATTTAAATAGCTAACTTCATTGTTGCTCACTTACTTCTCCTCGCTGTTTTCTAGGGTATTTAGGTACAAGTGCCACGATTCGCAATGGTGCACCGCTACCGCCTTTAATTTTCATCGGCAAGGCGATTACAAACGCGCCTTTCTCAGGCAGTCTATCTAAATTAGCCAGGTTTTCGAAAGCTGGGATATTTTGTTGAAATAATACTTGATGGCTCTTAAATAATGTGGACTGCCCAAAGTCTATACTTGGAGTATCCAAGCCAATAGCACTGATTTGACGGTTCTTAATTAACCATTCAGCAGCTTGTGGGGCAAGACCGGGGAAATGTAAATCTGCTACCGCAGCTGGGTCACGACCAGCGGTGCCCATATATTTCTTTCTATCAGGCCAATATTTGCTGTAGCCAGTGCGCAGCAACACAATAGCATCTTGGGGTAATTTCCCGTTTTGGGATTCCCAGCTGATAAAATCTTGCACACTAATTTGATAGTCCGGATTTGCTAATGTCTGTACCGATACATCAATCACAACGCCAGCACCAATTAGCTTTTCTAAAGGGATTTGATCAACAGTGTCTTTGCCGCTGGCAAAGTGGACCGGAGAATCTATATGCGTACCGCTGTGCTCAGCTGCGGCAAATTGATAGGCGGAATAATAAAATCCAGCATCTGTCATGCCTTCAAACACAGTCTCGAACTTAAACATTTCTGCAGTTGGCCAAGAGACTGTTTGCTCTGAAAAATCATGGCTGAGATCAACCCATTCACCATCTGGAAATATGTTTTTGGTTGCAACTGCGCAGGCGCTTAAAAATAGTAAGAGAGATATAATTGCTATCTTGTTTCGATATTTCATTAGTTGTTTTCCACCTGCTTAATTAAAGTTCAAACCACAATATTTTCAGCTTGTAGATCCGCATGATAAGAAGACCGTACCAGCGGGCCACTGGCTACATGCGAGAAGCCCATCTCATTTCCCAACTTGGCTAAATAATCGAATTCTTCTGGAGTCCAGTAACGCATTACCGGATGATGATGAGCTGTGGGTTGTAGGTATTGGCCAATGGTAACCATATCTACAGAGTGCCTGTGCAAATCAGCAAGCGCTGTTTCAACCTGAGCCTGGTTTTCGCCCAAACCCAACATAATTCCAGATTTAGTTGGAATTTGCGGGTGTCTTTGCTTGAAAGCTTGCAATAAATCCAGCGACCATTGGTAATCGGCACCTGGTCTTACATTTGGGTACAAAGGCGCCACCGTTTCTAAATTATGATTAAAAATATCTGGCAAGGCTGTATCTAGAATATCCAAAGCTCTTTGCATACGCCCTTTACCGCGGAAATCTGGTACTAATATTTCGATTTTTATAGATGGGCTCTGTGCCCGTATAGCGGTAATACAATCAGCATAATGCTGCGCTCCACCATCCAGTAAATCATCACGATCAACCGAAGTGATTACGACATACTCAAGCCCCATTGTGGCAATAGTTTCAGCTAGTTTATGCGGCTCTTCCATATCAACCGGCAAAGGCTTGCCATGGGCTACATCACAAAATGAGCAACGCCTGGTGCACACCTCGCCAAGAATCATAAAAGTTGCTGTGCCCTTACCAAAACATTCGTGGATATTTGGGCAAGAGGCTTCCTCGCAAACTGTTATTAAGTGACTATCTCTTAATTTAGATTTCAACTTGGCAACTGCATTACCCAGTGGCAGGCGCACGCGAATCCAGTCTGGTTTACGCAAAACTTCAACCTTGTCAAAGCTGGCAGTATTACGTTTAATTTTATCAGCGCCCAACTCTTTTACTGGCCGCTCAGGGCTGCCTGCAAGCTCAATTGGGATGGTTTTCCGGGTCGGTTGATCTTTATTCATGTGCCTATTCCGGCTGCTAATTTTTGCAAGCCAGTGTACTCCAGTTGCTCTGCCAGTTGGCTTACCAGTCGAGATTTAACTTCTTCCAGTGTTACCACATCCCTACTAAGGGCTTGCATATGAGTTACCTGCAAACCCTCATATCCACAGGGATTTATGCGTGAAAATGGCTCGGTGTCCATATCTACATTTAGTGCTAATCCATGAAAACTACAGCCTTTGCGAATACGCAAGCCGATTGAGGCTATTTTCGCATCTTCAACATAAACCCCAGGTGCACCTTGGTGACATTCTGCTTTAATCTGGTATGCAGCCAGAGTATTGATAACCGCTTTCTCCAGTGCCTGTACCAACTGGCGTACATTTAACGAGCGCCGCTTTATATC
>CAZEFU010000007.1:6456-17356 GCA_964511515.1 uncultured Wenzhouxiangellaceae bacterium | reverse complement strand
ATGCACCATTGCTCTGGCGATCATCAGCCGGCGCTTCATGCCGCCGGATAATTGCCGGGAAGGTTTATCGTGTTTTTCCCAGAGCTGTAATTGACGCAGATACTTCTCGGCTCTCTCTAATGCCAGCTCACGCGGCAGACCATAATATCCAGCCTGATTAACAACTATATCAAGCGGGGTTTCAAATTGGTTGAAATTCATCTCCTGCGGGACCAGGCCTAGGTGGCGCATCGCCTGAGAGCGATTTTTCTGCACCGAGTCACCAAACACTTTAACTTCGCCAGAGCTGGCATTAACCAAGGATGAAATAATTCCAATTAAAGTAGACTTACCAGCACCGTTAGGGCCCAAAAGTGCAAAGAAATCACCTTTTTCCACAGCCAGTGATATGCCTTTAAGCGCCTCAACGCCGTTGTTATATGTCTTTCTGAGATTAGTGATTTCCAGTGCGTTCATTTTCACATATTGCTACAAATTACCCATCTGGTCATTATAACGGTATAGCTGCTTTCCGTGAGCTTTTCAAAGCAATTGCACCCAGAGCAAAATAAAATTTCTTAGGCTAGTGAGAGCCTAAAAACTGCTGGCACTTACAACACGAACATTCATAGTTGCATACTCAGGCATTGGGTTTTGTCCGCAACCGCATTTTATTTGGAAATTCTCGCTCTCGCCAGGCTCAAGGTTCTTGCTAATATACTCAGTACATTCATAGACAAATTCACCTGCCTTATCAGATAATTCCGCCTCTAGCGTGATTGAGTTGGTGCTTTTGTCACCGGTATTCTGGATGGTTCCGAGCACTAGCAGCTGCTCTCCATTTTTTTGTTCCCGGAATTGGGTTACCTCAATATGATCAGTTCGGTCATAATCCAGAGCAGCTTCTGCAAAGCCGCTATCAGTAAATTCGTCAAGCTCATCAAACTGAGCATCCAGCATGGACGGGATGGCTAAAATTGTTAAGACTGTTCCAGTGTATAACACGAGCAATTGCGGGATAATAAACCCTATACCTAACAAAAAACCTATTTTAATAGTTTTCCAGACACTCCAGTTTTCCATAATATATCCTCTATCATTGTTGCTGTTATTAGCTGGAAAGGTAAAGTTAACGGGGCAGCGGTGATTATACTTGAACAAGCTGCCAGCAAGAACACCATGCAAAATAAAACCTTTCGCATCAGCTGCACTCCACTATGCAACTATTGTATAGGTCAGGTTTGTCCCTCCGCCGCTACCAGAGTCACCCGCAGTGGGGCTAGTACTCTTATTCTCTCCCTCAACCCACGATATCATCCCTACGGCCGAAGAACATCAATGACTAATGGATCTGGGAGGCCACCAACTATGGTTATGTTGTCCTTATCACTGCTTCCAGCACGTATCTTTTGCGTGCTTACATTGGTACTTCCGGCGAAGTAGCATTGCTCAAACCTAAGAGCACGTACTGTGAGCCCATCAGTACCACTGTCTATGAGAACCTCAGCCCTATTATCCAAAGCAGTGAAAGCTGTATTATTTTTCTCGAACCAGCAATTCCTAAAAGTTACCGCCTGAAATGTCCCGCCACCTGTAGAATTCGCTTCGACGGCCATCCCTTTTGCGCTCGAGAAATCACAAAACTCGAATGCTATTCCTCTTGCTTTTTGCAAGCGTAGGTGCGTTCCATTTGTGCGAAACTTTATATCGTAAAATAGGACTTGGTTCTGCGCATTTGCTGTATTAAAGTCTATCCCAAAAGTGCTATCTTGTATAAGCCCGTGCCTAAACGATACTATTTCCGCTCCAGAGCAGTAGAGACCGGTCTGGAAGCTCCTGATTCTAAAATCGCTTAGACGCATCCCTGTACCATATACCTCAATACCGTACCCAGCATTTATTCCGTCTACCTCAAACCCAGAGATTATTCCACTTGAGCCTGGTGACAGTCTTATAGCGGTCCCCGTTCCGGTGTAATTGAACCTTACATTTCCCTTACAGATAAAGCTAGTATCAAGTTGTGTAAAGTCCAAGCCAACAGCAGATGATCCTAGGTCATATGTGCCAGACGCAATCTCAAGAGAAACCCCAGCATCCAAATACGCTTGTATATCTGTTAGCACCCAATTACTACTGGAGATTACTATGGTAGATTGCCTACCAAACTCCTCCCATGCCCCAGGGGCCCCTGCAGTCACGCACCTCCACCCAACTGGCTCTCCAATCACTGGTGCCACATTCCACACTATGTCACCAAGCACAAACGCCCCAGTTACTGGAGTAGCGCTATCGTAGTATTGGAAGTTATTACCAACTCGCAGTGATTCACTAGGGTGGCCCTGAATCACTAACTCTTCATTCGTTAGTGCAGATAACCTGCGATTCCTCTTAAATATATTTGACCTTGCAGTGTCGTCGTCAAGTATCTCAAGACTGTTTAAGTTACCATTGTATGGTGAAACATTTTCCACTATCTGTGAGTTAGTTGAAGACACAAGCTCTATTGGGTATTGGTTAGGTCCAACAAGCACCCTATTTCCTGATATAAGTGCACTTACACATAGCTCAATGCGAATAGCTGTTAGCATGTTGCCTTCTAGAATGCAGTCTCTTACCCTCGGCTGGTCTAATTTATTACCACCAATGCCCGCGCCTTTGAGGTATATACCATACCCACCATTACCCTCACTCTGGCACGCTAAAAGCGTCACAGTACCGCCAGCGACGCTCCTGGTTACTCTAATCCCGTCTCCATTGTTAAGCGTAGAATGGCAGTCTGAAAACAATGCCGAGTTACAGTCTTGTATTAGAATACCTATCTTGGCATTAGCTTGCGCCCTTAACTGCGTAAACCCAGCTACTTGACTACCATTAAACCAGAATCCTGCATCTAGAGAGTTAGTAGCAAACACTCTGTCATGCCTAGAATTTGGTCCAGTTGAACCAAAGGCGTATACACAATAATCAACAATCCCTAGAGCATCAATCGTTAGCGCCTCGAGAGAGCTTGGTGCGTTGGAGCAACTCAGGACTGAGTTGTCGGTGAAACCAGTAATAGGTTTTATTACGGTTCCAGCACCAGTTCGCCCATAATTCTCCCCCAGAAGCCTTCTAGCAGAATAATTTATAGACCCATTTACTAAATAATTCCCTGTAGGGAAAAACACCGTACCACCATCTCCTGCTGCCTTTATAGCAAGCTCTATGGCTAAAGTGTCATCTGTAATGTTATCCCCTTTGGCTAAGTATGGGAAATCCTTGACATTTACATATATGGCGCCTTCTGAAGTGCCACTAACACCAACCTTAGTCAAAAACCTGTCTGGAAACTCATCATCAATAGAATCTACCTTACTTCCAGTCCATATAGCTAGAGATCCAATAAGTATGCTTGGGACCAGGGATGCATCAAATCCGAACTTGCGTGTTGTAGTGAAGCTTCCCTTTTCAGCTATGCTTACACTTGCCTTAGACAGTTCTGTTACGATTTTGAATACCTCGTTTACTCTGTCTATTGTAAACACTGCGTAATGCCACGTCAGTGGGTTATGAGTCTCAACAGTATTTACTAATACATCTCTGCCGCTTGTAGGCCTGCCAAATATCTGTAATTTACCCCCGCTAATGACACTGAATTGATAGCCCCCTGATGCTCGTTTTGAAAGTATGACGCTGTTTCCTGAAATAGTGGAAGTGCGAAAAAGCATCCCCACGGATATGCGCTCAGTAGTTGTAATATCCAAGAATGCTTCGTCCGCTGCTTGGGCCCTTGATGTGTTAGCTGTTATTCTCCCAAGAACTTTTTCTGAAACTTTTAAATCCGTAGCAAACTGCTCAAATTGTATGCCTACACTGTTTCCTAACCGGTCTACTAGCGGGTTTGCCTCATCCACGAGCTCAGCGATAGGGAACCGAGAAGACCCTAGCTTGTACAAATAGTCCGGAGCATCAACCGCTAAATCAGTATAATCACTTATTGTCTGTGGTATCTTTACCTCCTTCGAATCTCTCTTTCTGGTGCTCACTTTACTTCTCCTTGAATCATCTCTTAACAGGGTTGTACAGTGCTGATTTTTAACCACCTTGAGTCACAAGAAAATCTGCCACCGCTTACTGAAACCTCATCAGCAAGAAGCCCAGACTGGCTATACAAGCTTTGAAGGTGGTACCCTACTGAATATCATCTGATCTGATCAGTCGATGAAAAAAAACCGGGCTAAATGCCCGGTTAATACATTAGCCTTGGGAGACTACATCAATCAGTGCGTGGTAGTTTGAATTTCCAGAGAAATTGTAGTCAACTCACGCCCCGACCAATCCGTACACCAAGAAACATTCACTTCATCTTTCCTGGCAATTTCAAACCATATGCCAGTTTGCCACTTTCCTTTTGGGGTAATTAGGGAGAGACAAACCTCGGCACTATTATCTCTTGTGCGCATATGAATAATACCGCGTAGATGGCTCTCAACATCAATCAGCCGCACTACCGGCTCAGGAGTGTCTGTACCATCTGTGAACCACGAGGCTGTATCAACAATTTTATTGTGCCATTCTTCATGACCACTACCATGTAGTTGGTAGGTCGCCATTTTAGCTTTAAGCTTGCACTTGCGCGACCAGCCCTCTGCTCTGCCATCAGGCCGGTTTCTCGCAGTGATCAGTGGTGCAGTACTGCTTTGGGCTGCCACAGGCTCGGAAATACCAGATTGGTTAGACTCCCCTTGTTGAACCTTTACAGCACCGGAATACATTTGGTCTGTTATTCTCATTGCACACATACTTTCTATCCTTTTGTATCTTACTGACATACGCAAATTGCATACTTGTTATTATCTAACTGTCACACCCACGCGAATTCTCTCACCTCAGACACAGTTTCTTTTTTCAATCCCGGAACCAGCCATTGGAGGAGCGCTCATTCGCTGGTAAATATCACTCGCGGACGATTATACAAAGTAGCCGCAACAGCAGCTAACACCAGCCCCAAACCAAGAGTTGTACCTGCGGCCACCAAATACCATGTCAAGGGAACCTGCTCACCACGAATAAGCTCATGAATAAGCACATTCTGGGATAACAGCGGTACTGCCATCATCCAGATTTCAGCCTTAACCGGATTGATCATTAAGTAGAAGCTCGGTAACATTGGGATTAAAGTTACCAGCCCCATATAAGAGTTTGCCTCTCGGAAAGTCTTGGCGAATGAAGCCAGAATGGTCAAGAATGCCGATGCTAGTATTGCCATTGGTAAAATAACTACTAACATACCAATTACCATTGGCATGGTTATTTCAATTGATACGCCAAGCATCTCTGCCGGTAAAAACCGCACCATAAATTGGAATGCAAGAATAGTTAGAAAAACTGAAAGCCCGGCAAAGAACGAAGTAGCCATTAATTTTCCAGCCATTATCTGCCAGCGAGGCACTGGATTAATTAGCAGCGGCTCCAGTGACTTACGCTCTTTTTCACCGGCAGTAGCATCAATCGCCAGGTGCATACCACCAATAAAGGCGCCTATCATTAAGATATAGGGTAAAAATGCCAATAACCTTGCTGCCCGTGAGGTCGCTGTCGACAGATCTACGGTTTTAATCATAACTGGACTCAATATTTGTGGGGAAACCCCACGCAATTGCAGGCGTAATATGCCTAATTGTTGAGAATATGTGTCCAATAGCTGCCGTAGGCGTTTACTGGTAAGCTCCACATGTTGACGAGACTCATCAACAATAATTTCCAGTACCGCTGGTTGTCCACCTGCCCATTGCTCTGTGAACAACTCGGGAATGCGCAAGATAACATCCTCATCTCTGTCCCGAACAGATGCTTCCGGATTAGCAGGGGCATTCTCAACGACCACCCCCTGCTGCAGCAGGTACTCAACTAGGTTGGGAGCATACTGCTGACCCACCACGGGTAGCTCCAAAGGCTCATCTAGCCGTTTAGAAGTTGAGTCAGCCATCAGAATAAACATTAAAACCAATAAAACCGGCCCAAATAAGGGGCCAAGTATTAACGAAGTAAGAATTACTCGGCGATCACGAAAGTTCTCTTTAACCTCCTTGTTAAATACAGTTGTCCAGCCGCTCATGATAATAAGCCCTCAGCACTGCCGATAAGCTTCACAAAAGCATCCTCCATGCTGTCACAGCCACTTTGCTGCAATAATTCCTCGGCATTTCCTTCTGCAGCAATCGCACCATCAGCGATAATTACTATGCGATCACACAAAGCTACAACCTCTTGCATTATGTGGGTTGATAAAACCACACAATGCCCGGCATTTTTAAGACTCAACAAATACTTTCGTAATGCTCTGGTGGTCATAACATCCAGGCCGTTAGTGGGCTCATCCAGTAAAATTGTCCGCGGCTGATGGATCATTGCCCTGGCAATTGCCACCTTTACTCGCTGACCCTGAGAGAAGCCTTCGGTACGGCGATCGATAAAATCCTGCATATCCAGAATATCGACAAGCTTTTCGATACGCTCTTCCATAGCTTTCTTGCTTACCCCATGTAGTTGCCCGAAATAACTGATATTCTCACGGGCACTCAGGCGGCTATACAAACCTCGGCTATCGGGCACCACCCCCAGCTTGCGCTTTACTTCAATAGGCTCCCGATGCGGGTCTATCCCATCAATTAAAATTGTGCCGCTATCCGGCTCCAGCAGTGTGTAAAGCATCCGCAAAGTAGTGGTTTTTCCAGCACCATTGGGGCCAAGTAGTCCAGTAATCTGCCCATCTTCTGCCCTGAAGCTAATCCCGCGCACAGCCTCAACCTCACCAAATGATTTTTTCAGGCCTTTAATAACTATCATGGCGTAGGCCCCATCAGGTTAATAAAAAATGGCGACCTGCCCTGTTGTTCGAGACAACTGGTATCTAGGCCTTCAGGGTCAGCTTTAGTTATAAATTCAGTCACAATCGCACTGGTACATTCAGAAAAAGCCACACTATGCCCCTGCCCCTTAACCACCAAATTGTTATGCCTGCTAAACCACTTAGCCACCTGGTCGGCATACCGCGTCGGGGTAACTGGATCAAACTCACCTGAGAGCAATAAAGCTGGCACATCTGATTTAAACGGCTGGTGAAAATCATCTGGTACCTCTCCGCGTGGCCAGACTTCACATTGGGCTATTAAAACCTTGTATAGAACTTCGCCAAGAATAGTTGTCGCATCTTGCGGGCGCGGGCGCATAAATGGATAATCTTCAGCGCACACTACAGATAACTCCATCCAGTGATTTATCACATCTTCCATTCCGGAGATAACCATCAGGGCCTGTGATACCAGGCGCTGAGGGTTGTCAGTATTAACGGCATCTGCAATTAGAAAAGGCAGCATTGCTTGTGAATGGCTGCTATAGGAAAGCATTCGCAAAGCCAATGCCAACATCTCAATATTGGCTTCTAATTCAATCGGGTCGCCAGTTAAGGGGTCATTTACTACCAGCATTTGTGGTGCAATTCGGGTTTTTTCAAGCAGTTGTTGAAGCTGTGCTTTAACTTCAGGAAAGTATTCCGCACAAGCTTCATCATTCAGACAGTCAGTCAGAATATTATCAACAGTCTGGTCAAGGTTCAGTGAATGCTCGCTCCCAAGCATCAATTCAACCGGAACCATAGAATCCAGAACCACACTGCGTACCTGCCCAGGATAGCGGCGCAGGTACTCCAGCGCAGCACGAGTACCGTAAGAAACACCCATCAGGTTAATTTTCTCATACTCTAAAGCCAGTCTGAGTTGTTCATAATCAGACATGGCTATGGTAGTTGTATAGAAACGCGGGTCGCCCTCAACCTTAGAGAGACATTCGCGCGCCTGGTCTGTCATCTTTCCATAGTCGATGCGTAAATCGATAGTCTGATCATCTAGCTCGCATGATAACGTAGAGGCGCGGCCTGTACCACGCTGATCCATCAGTACAATATCGTGATTTTTTTGCAGTTTCTTAAACGGCCTTTCCAGTTGCACCCAAAGCTCAGATGCAGCCTGCCCAGGGCCGCCAGCGAAGAAAAAAACCGGAGTGGAGCCTGACCTGGGCTTCATCGCCCGCACCAACGCAAAGCGCAAGCGGATGGTTTTTCCTTCCGGCTTATCAGGGTTCTCAGCAACAGACAGCCAGCCACATTCAGCTGCTGCTGTATGCGTTGAGCCTGGCATAGCCAATACACACTTCTCGATTTCCAGCCCAGCTATTGGGCCAGCCATGCTGTCCAACGCAAACAGCAAAAAACCAAATAACACTAATCGCTTCAAGGGGGTCCCCTCCCGTATATTATTTCAGGGTCGAAGGATATGGCTTTATGCAGGAACTGTCCATAGGCCACAGGTCATAAGCGTTAAAGTAAAGTTGGTATTTAAAACTCTTCAGCCAGTTTCAGGCCGGTAAAGTAGGCTATAAAAGCCTGCATATCGGCGTATTCAGCAATAATCTTTGCCGTCTGCATGACCTGCATTTACATCAATCCGGATCAGCGCAGGCGAGCCCGGAATCCATGTTGGGAGAGTGGCCCCGGATTAAGGAGTCCGCGCAACCACCCAGCAGTCAACAGTTTTCACACCAGCATCAATCAAAATTCGGGCAGCTTCATTAAGCGTACTACCAGTAGTCATTACATCGTCTACTAGTGTCACAGAGCTAGGTATAGATTTTCCCTGCTGAATAGCAAACACACCCTTAATATTCTTTTCTCTACTTCTCGCATCAAGCCCGGCCTGCGGTTGGCTGGGTTTTTGTCGTATCAATAGGTCTTCAATCAACTGCAGTTGCAAGCTACTGGCGAGATCAGCAGCTAATAAAGTGGCTTGGTTAAAACCCCTTTCCTCCAACCTAGATGGGTGCAAGGGTATCGGGATGATAACTTCAGCTGTGGGCTTTGGCTCATCTTGGATCGCTTGAGATAATAAAGACGCCAAAACTTTGCCAACAGCGAGGTTTCCTTGAAATTTAAACACCTGAATCAAGCGATCTAGCGGCCACTGGTAGATATATGGCACACAAATATGCGTATAGGCGGGCGGATTTTTCAGGCAATCGCCGCACCGAGTAGATGGATCGGTGGCGGCAACTGATAGTGGAATACCGCATTGAAAACAGCAGCTTGAGTTTCTGCGTAGATCATTTTGGCAGGCAGCACAAAGGTCTAAGCTCGCGCTAGAGCCACGCTGTTGTTGACCGGCTTCACCACAAAGTACACAATTAGGCGGATAAAGACCGTCAACCAACTTGCTAAACATTTGGTTGACAGCCAAAATATACACCCCCGGATGATACTTGCCAGCAGGTGCTGGTTTGAGAAGGTAGAAATAATGTCAATTACGACCCCCGTTGAAAATTCTAGTAGTACAGATAATACCGCTTTACGCCATGATTGGTCATCTCCAGAAGTTTTACGCATGTTTCAGCAACCATTTAATGACCTGTTATTTAAGGCACATACGCTGCATCGACAAAATTTCGATCCTAATGATGTGCAAATTAGCACTTTATTGAGCATTAAAACCGGCGCCTGTCCGGAAGACTGCAAATATTGTCCTCAAAGCGTACATTACTCAACCGGCCTGGAAACCGAGAAACTGTTGCCGGTCGAGGATGTTGTAGCCGCGGCCAATGCAGCAGTGGAAAAAGGTGCTACCCGTTTTTGCATGGGCGCAGCCTGGCGCCAGCCTACTGATCGAAATTTGGATAAAGTTATAACTTTGATTCAGGCGGTGAAAGAAACCGGGATGGAAACCTGCGTTACTCTCGGAATGTTAGGCGAGGGGCAGGCCGAGCGTTTAAAGGCCGCAGGCCTGGATTACTATAATCACAATCTGGATACATCCAAGGAGTTTTATCCAGAGGTAATCAGTACTCGTAACTATAATGAACGCTTGGATACTTTGCGAAATGTACGCGATGCTGGTCTCAATGTTTGTGCTGGTGGTATTGTTGGTATGGGCGAAAGCCGGAACGATCGCGCCGGTCTATTGATGGAGTTGGCAAACCTGCCAACCCACCCACAGAGCGTACCGATCAATCAACTGGTACGGGTTGCGGGTACGCCAATGGAGGGCTTAGATGACCTAGACGACCTTGAATTTGTACGTACAGTTGCGATTGCTCGCATCATGATGCCAAAGTCAGTAGTTCGGCTATCCGCTGGTCGTGCTGAAATGAGTGATGCGATGCAAACACTGTGTTATTTTGCCGGAGCCAACTCCATATTCTATGGAGAAAAGTTACTAACCACAGATAATCCAGAATCTGACCGTGATCAACTGCTATTTGAGAAGCTCGGGATTAATCGTAAACCTGCAGCAGATCAAGTGGCCTAAGGCAGGTCGCAAGAACTTCTGAAGGTGGCATTAATTAAAGAAAAAATTACCGGTCTGCACAAACTGCATCGCTATCGTCATCGGTATGTGATGGAGCAGAAAGGTGACGGCTTGGCAAAATTAAATTTTGCTGAGAACGACTATCTAGGCCTGCGTCACCATCCCAAAGTAGTTTCCGCATGTATTGAGGCGAGTAAGAAATATGGGGTCGGTAGCGGCGCTTCTGCGCTGATAACGGGTTACAGCTATGAGCACCAGCAGCTAGAACAAGAGCTGGCCGATTTTTTGGGCTATGAGAAGGCCCTATTATTCTCTAGTGGCTACCTTGCTAATCTTGCGGTCTTGAGTAGTATTTGCCAGCGAGGTGAAGTTATCTACAGTGACAAACTCAACCACGCCTCGCTTATCGACGGTGCCCGCTTATCGCGGGCTGATGTAATTCGATACTCGCATGTAGATGCCGCCAAACTGGCTGAGTTACTAGCGCAGGAAACTTGCTCGAAACAAACCC
Source organism: uncultured Wenzhouxiangellaceae bacterium (assembly GCA_964511515.1). Taxonomy (GTDB): domain Bacteria; phylum Pseudomonadota; class Gammaproteobacteria; order Xanthomonadales; family SZUA-36; genus SZUA-51. The sequence goes on along the minus strand of CAZEFU010000007.1, from coordinate 6,532 downwards.
AGCGCTATATTCTTAGTGATGGCGTGTTCTCGATGGATGGCGACATAGCTCCGTATGAGCAGTTGCGAGAACTTGC
>CAZEFU010000007.1:4584-6446 GCA_964511515.1 uncultured Wenzhouxiangellaceae bacterium | reverse complement strand
ATGCTGCAACGCTAATAATTGATGATGCTCATGGGGTTGGAATTATGGGACCATCTGGGCGCGGGAGCTGGGATGAATTTGGCCCAATAGCAGATATTTTAATTGGCACACTGGGCAAGGCATTTGGCACGCAAGGTGCTTATGTTGCAGGTAACAGGCAGCAAATAGACTGGCTAGTACAAACTGGGCGCACATATATTTACACAACAGCATTGGCACCACCAATTGTTGCTGCCTCGCGAGCCAGTTTAAGCATACTTAGTTCTAGCGATGCGCTACGTTCTGCTTTGGCTGCTAATATTCGATATTTTCGTGCAGGTGCGCATAAGTTGGGGCTGCAATTACTGCCTTCTAACACAGCAATTCAGCCGCTAATATTGGGTGAAGAAGAACGCCTGCTCAGATGGGCTGATAGTTTGCGCAAAGCCGGGATTCTGGTAGGCGCTATTCGCCCACCTACTGTTGCCGAGGGAAGTTCACGCTTACGCATAACTCTCAGCGCCACGCATAGTACAGAGCAAATAAATCAATTGCTCGAAGTTTTAAGTCAATGTCAGCAACAAGATTAAAAGTCACAGTAATTGGTGAGGGCCCGGATCTGGTATTGCTACACGGCTTGGCTATGCACAGTGGAGTCTTTGCACGCATGGCGGATGATTTAAGTAAAAACTATCGCCTGAATTTGGTTGATCTACCCGGTCATGGCATAAACCATGAATTGCTACTACCGACAGATACCAGAGAATTAGCAGCGCAAATTAGCGCACAGGTACCTCCTGCAGCCTGGTTGGGCTGGTCACTTGGAGGGCTTATTGCCCTGCAGGCTGCAGTTGATCGAAATACTGAGGTAAAACAGTTGATTCTATTAGCTGCAACGCCAGCATTTGTACGCACAGATAATTGGCCCCTTGGCATGGATGCAGACCTTTACCTGCGTTTTGCCACAGGCATGAAAACTGATTCTAAAGCTACTTTACAGCGTTTTTTGGCACTGGTTGTAGGCGGTAGTAAGAATCTTCGTTTTCAAGTCAGGCGGCTACGTAGTGCACTGGCCAATGCACCATTGCCACATTTGCAGACATTACTAAATGGGCTGGATATACTACGCAAGACCGACCTTTCCAGCCACTTACTGCAGCTAGATTTGCCGGTATTGTTAATTGGTGGTGAGCGTGACCAGCTTATTGCACCCGCCGCAATGCAAGAAGCTAGTGAGTGGCTTCCAAATGCACGCTTGCATATGCTGCCCGAAACCGGCCACACACTGTTTATTGGTCAGCGCCAGCAGGTTGTTAGCCAGATTGATGCGTTTTTAAAAAGAGATAAACATGGATAGTTCAGACGATAATTTAATTACTAAGCTGCCAAGGCCGCCACAAACTGCTGTAAGTGACCTCGATATTGATATCGAGCAGGCACGCTTGTCATTTGATCGGGCAGCGGCAAATTATGATCAACATACATGGTTGCAGCAGGAGATTGGTTCGCGCCTATTAGAGCGCCTCGATGTACTTAATCCGCAACCAGAGGTAATAGTTGATATGGGTTGTGGAACTGGAATACACAGCTTTAAGTTGAAAAACTTGTACCCGAAAGCTGCGGTTACCGGGATCGATTTTTCTGCAGAAATGTTGCTTCAAGCACGCAAGCTTAATCGCTGGCATCGCAAGGTTAAATACCTGCAGGCAGACATGGCAAACACAGGCTTGGCAGATGCAAGCGTGGATTTAATTTTCTCCAATCTGAGTTTACAGTGGGCTCCCGATTTGCACCTGGTGTTTAATGAATGGCGGCGCATCTTAAAGCCCGGCGGGCTATTGTTGATCGCCACTCTTGGGCCAGAGACACTTACAGAATTACGC
>CAZEFU010000007.1:0-4574 GCA_964511515.1 uncultured Wenzhouxiangellaceae bacterium | reverse complement strand
CTTGGGCCGAGGTTGACGATAACACCCATGTAAACCCTTTTGTAGACATTAAGGGTGTGGGCGATAGCTTAATGGCCTGCGGTTACCACGAACCGGTGGCAGATGCAGAGCTGTTAACCCTAACTTATTCCAGTGTGCATCGCCTGATGCGTGAGCTCAAAGGCATGGGTGCACACAATGTAAATCGTAAGCGCCTGCATAGCCTCACGGGCGTGAGTAGAATTCGGCAAATGTGTAAAGCATATAAACAGTTTTGCTTGCCTGATGGGCGCTATCCGGCAAGTTGGGAGGTAATTTATGCCGCTGCTTGGCAGCCTGATGATGGTCAGCCAATTCGCAGCGGCCAGGGTGAAGAAGCCAGTTTTTCAGTTGCCCATTTGTTATCCAGTAGTAAATCGAAAAAATGAAGCGATTTTATGTAACCGGTACTGATACCGAAATTGGTAAAACCCGGGTAAGTTGCCAAATACTAAGCGCGTTACAGGCCAGAGGTATAACTACTTCTGCCTATAAACCAGTATCGGCTGGGGCAAAATTGATAGCAGGTCAGTTGCAAAATGAAGATGCTTTGGCATTGATGGCAGCCAGTTCTGCAAGCCAGGCTTATGCAGATGTTAACCCCTGGTGTTTTGCGGAGGCTGTGGCGCCGCATTTCTTGGCAGCTGAGGCAGCTGTGAAGATTGAACCTCAGCGCATGGCAGGGATAGTCGAACAAACTACAGCAGATGTTGCCATTATCGAGGGTGTAGGTGGCTGGTTGGCACCATTAGATGCCGCTACCACCCAGGCGGATATGGTAAGGGCTACTAGAGCTACTGTGATTTTGGTTGTAGGCATACGCCTTGGTTGTATCAACCACGCTTTATTGACGGCCGAGCGAATCCAAAGTGATGGCTTGGTCCTCTCAGGCTGGGTAGCTAATCAGGTGGATGTAGAAATGAGTCGTTATCACGACAATACTGAAACTTTAAGCGCTCGAATTAAAGCTCCGCTGCTTGCTAGCGTTGCCTGGAACGAAATGGAATTGCAGCTAGATAATAGTTTTATAGATGCTCTATTAGTTTGATTTAACATAAATTTTACACTTAATAGATATTGTTTTACCAAGAATGAATATGGTGTACAATTGATCTTGCTGATGTTTCTCCCCCTTTAGCGTCAGCTCCCTTCGAGAGTCGGTCACCCCTTACCGGCTCTCGATTTTTTAAGGCCGGTGAGCTTGTGCGAGGTATTGCTGGTTTTGCATTTCATGTAGGCGACTAATAGTGCGTTTAAACTCAAATTCCAGGCGGTGGCCTGGGTAAAGATTCTGTAGTGGTACCTCGGCATTTATAAGCAGCTTTACACTGCGGTCATAAAACTCATCAACCAGATTTATAAAACGCCGCAGGGCATCTAGATTATCTTCACTAAAAGCAGGCACACCACTAATAAATACACTGTTATATGAGCGTGCAATTTCAATATAATCTACTGTTCCCCGGTTTTTTTCACAAAGCTCGGAAAAATCAAACCAAATCACACCAACACCTCGTTTGCGCGGCAGGAAGGTGCGCGAATTTATCTCTAGGGAAGTCTGGCTACGCTCACTGCCGGGGTTTAGTTCTGCATAGAGAACTTGCATTGCCACTTCATTCGCAGGGCTAACTGGCCACAGATATACTGGGGATTTTTTTAAAATGCGTAGGCGATAATCAGCTGGACTGTTTAAGTGCATACTCTGGCAGTGTTTATTGATAGCAGTAATTGCAGGTTTAAACCTGTCTTGTTGCAAACCGTCTTTGTATAAATCATCAGGCTTGGTATTGGAGGTGGTAACTAACACTACGCCCTCAGCGAACAAGCACTGGAGTAGTTCACCAAGCAGCATGGCATCAGCAATATCGTTGACATGAAACTCATCGAAGCATAGAACTTTACAGGCAGCCCATTGCCGGGCAATTATGCGCAGCGGGTTTTGTTGCTGTTCATGCTGTTTTAAAGCCTGGTGTACTTGTTGCATAAAGCGATGGAAGTGAACGCGGGTTGCAGTTTCGGTTGGCAGGCTGTCATAGAATAAATCCATCAGCATGGTTTTTCCGCGCCCAACATCACCCCATAAATATATACCATGCGGAGTAGTATGCCGGCCTAATAGGCGTTGTATGAATGTAGGTTTGAGTGTCAGTTGTTGGTAAAGGTCTTGTAGTGCAGTAACTATTGATTCTTGCGCTGGATCATATTCGAAGCGTGCGTTTTTAATGCCTGCATGCCAAGCTGGTAACGGTCCACTAGAGTCCAAGCTCATGCTTGGCTGTTATCAGGTAACTGGTCGCGTACTCCATTTTTAATCAGGCCGCGTAAATCCATCAAGCGCCGGTGAAAGAAGTGGCCGGCTTGTTCCATAACCTCGAGTCTTGGGGCTGGGGTAATCTCGCGTGCCCACTGCAGAGCAGCTTCTGGCGAAACAACTTCATCTTCATCGCCCTGAATAACTAACCAAGGGCACTGCGGCGCCTCAAGTTGTGAAAATTCATAGCCTTCAACCGGTGGGGCAATAAGAATAAGCTGGCCTAGAGTAAGCCGTTGAGCTGCACGCAAGGCAACATAGCTGCCAAAAGAAAACCCGCCTAGCCAGAGCGTATCATCCGGGCGCACTCGGCGCACCCAATCAACCACGGTTAGTAGGTCGTCGGTTTCACCGAAGCCGTCATCATATTGCCCTTCACTTGCACCAACTCCACGGAAATTAAAGCGCACCGTTGACACCCCCATCTCGCGCAAGGAGCGCTCCATAATGGTGACAACCTTGTTATGCATGGTGCCACCATGCTGAGAATGCGGATGACAAAGCACAGCAGTAATCGGCACAGCAGCGTCCATTTCAGGTACATCACTGATGCATTCAAGTTTGCCAGCTAGGCCGGGAAGGTTAAATTCCGCGCGCTGGCTTGAGAATGAGCTAGTATCCATTTTTCTGTCCGCCTTGGTGAAATATTCGGGCTAATGTACCGAGAAATCTAGATCAACTATTACCGGATCATGATCTGAGGAGCCAAAATAAGCAGGTTCACTCAAGTCGCTATCAGGTGCAATAGGTGAGTTAATATTCCAGATCAAGGCTAGGCTAACTTTCTTCGCCATCTCCGGGGTGGCAAAGGCGTAGTCCAAAGTACCAGCTTGGCCGAAGAAAACAAAGCTAAATTGCGGCGCATTGGCGTGTTGTGCTACTAAGTCTATCCAGCCCCGAGCGATTAATTTTTGAATCGGGTCTTCCATGCGGTAACTATTGAGATCACCAAGAATTAACATATTGGCGTTACCGGTAATATTGTGCAAATTATTAAGCCAGCCAGATAGCGTATCTGCGGCCTCAACCCGGGCTGCACTCCAGCAGGCCTGGCCATCTTTTTGATTGGCGTTGATATCGGATTTATCTTTTGGACAGCCGCCTTTAGATTTAAAGTGATTGCTGGCTACCAAGAATAGGCTGGCGGATCTTTTATCCTTAAACAACTGCGCTAGTGGCTGGCGACTAAGCTTCTGGAATGCTTGGTCTGAGTTGCTCAGCGCAGGCCCCAAGGCCTGTATGCGACTACTACGGTAGAGAATGCCAACACTAATAATACCTTCACTGAGCTGCTCTGGAATTGCAAATTCCCATAAAGCCTCTGGCATCAATTGATTAAGGGCTCGTTTTAAATCAGCCAGAGCACTAGCTTCACCATAGCCATCGTTTTCCATTTCCTGAAAGGCTACCAGATCTGCATCGCTATGTTGAATGGCGCTGGTTAGGCGCTGTGTTTGCTGAATAAATTCAGGATAGGTTTGCGCACCCCTAGGCGTGGGAAAACCTGCCTGCTGGCCATCACCATTGAAATAGTTGTATAAATTTAAACTCATTAGGCGTAGATTCCCGGCTTTTTCAGGTAACACTGGGACTGACCTAGAGCTAAGCTCTAATGGATCCTCAAGTAAAAACTGATAGCTACCGAACAATTGGGTCATAACTCCGTTTAGATTAATGCTCAGATCGCCTATCTGGGCTTCCGGTACTGGAGTATTTGGCAAAAGTTGTACCACTAACAAGCGCTGGCGGTTAGCAGCTGTCAACTTTTTGATGCCTGCTCCCGGCGCGGATATTTCAGTTGGGGTAAATAACTGGCCACCAGCAGAGAGGCTAAGTTGCTGGCGTTTGTGTAATTGATAGACTTCAGTAACCGTAAGCTGCTGCTTGATTTCCAGGCGCATGGCTTCAAGGCTTTCTCTTTCAATTGCCGATAGCGGTAATTGAATAGCGCTTACTGGTAATGGTTGCTGTTTGGCGCAAACTTTGTACGCAGAAATATCCGCCAGACTGGTCAGGCTATTGCCGACTCTGCCCGGCTGGCTTAGCTCAGTTACTGTGCCAGAAACCTGAAGCAGATCACCTGGTTCAGCGCGCTTTGCTAAAGAATCAGAGTTTATATAAATGCCATCTGAAGTTAGAAGATCCAAGTCCGCCATTGGCTGCTGTATATACAAACCCGCACCTGTGACTATATGAGTGACTATTCCGCGCAGAGTTTGAGCAGTACCACTTAAAGGCGACTGTT
>CAZEFU010000006.1:0-17421 GCA_964511515.1 uncultured Wenzhouxiangellaceae bacterium | reverse complement strand
TCCCTTCTTCGTCACCCATTTGTACAACTCATCAACACACCAATCTGTATCTACAAATTCGCTGCCTGCTGGGGTCAAGCACTGATCCATACCAGGCAAAAGCTCCAGCCCTGAGTGTGGTACTGATACCAGCAGTGGCGTAGTACCAGGAATATACACAAAAGGTGCTGCTTGAATTTGCCTACTCATATATGCAGTTTACAATATTCGGGCCAGATAAATATTTGGAAACTAATAATCTATTCATGGTTCCTTAGAACAAAAAAAACCCGGGCAATCCCGGGTTTTTTAAATTGATGCAAAACTTATCTAATCGAGGCACGATTATCAAGGATATTCGGAGTTACGAATATCAATAACTCACGCTTCTTGGTTTCAGTACCGCGTTTACGGAAAGCACCACCTAAAATCGGTATGTCACCGAGGAATGGTACTTTTGATTCCGACTTGTTGGTCTCATGCTGATAAATACCACCCAAGACAACAGTTTCACCATTGTTCACCAGTACACTAGTAACCAATTCGCGAGTATCAATTGCAGGAATTTCAACTACACCACCGATACTTGCTAGCCTGAATAATTCACCTACTGTATCTTGGCGAACCTGCAAGTCCAATTGAACCCGGTTATCTGGTGTTATCAGCGGAGTCACGCGTAATTCAAGCACAGCTTCTTTAAATTGCACTGTGGTTGCACCCGATGCAGCTGACTGCTGGTAAGGAATTTCCACACCTTGTTTGATATACGCTTCAGACTGGTTAGCAGTAATTACGCGAGGGGACGAAATCACTTCACCCTGACCATCTTCTTCCAAGGCGCTTAACTCAAGATCCAGTAGGATGTCGCTTGAAAGGAACGATAGGCCGAAAGAACCTGCTGGATTAGATACTGGCAAGTTAACATTGTAACTGTTACCAAGAGAGGGGTATTCAATGATGCTAAAGCCATCTTCCGGGTCGATCATAGAACCAAATAAAGATCTGGCACCATCTCCAGTTCCTGATATGGCACCGACATTAGAACCAAAACTAAATGCAGTTACACCCCAACGGACACCTAGTTCTTTATTGAAATCACTTTTAGCAATAACAATACGTGATTCAATCTGAACCTGGCGGACCGAGACATCAAGCACTTCAACCAAGCGTTGAATTTCCTTAATTTTTTCGTCAGTATCATTTACTAACAATGTGTTGGTACGTTGGTCGATTGTTACCGAGCCACGACTAGACAGCAAGCCCTGCTCACTTTCAGCAGCTTCCTCAACTGAGGTGTTGATTAGTTCTTGTATATCTTCTGCTTTAGCGTAGCTGAGCTGGATCAGTTCGGTCCTTAGTGGCTCCAATACGCGTCGATCTTCAGCCGCCTGCAGCAAAGACCGTTCGCGATCAGCGATTTCTTTGGCAGGGGCGATCCAGATAATTTCACCATTCTTGCGCATATCCAGGTTTTTGGCATCAAGGATCATATCTAGTGCCTGATCCCAGGGCGCATTGGTCAAACGCAAAGTCATGCTGCCAGATACGTTATCAGCAACAACAATATTCAAACCTGAAAAATCAGCAATCAACTGCAGGGCTGAGCGTACCTTAATATCCTGGAAATTAAATGTAAGTTTCTCACCTGAATAAGTCTTGTCTTCGAAGAACTGAACTTCCTGTTCTATACTTTTGGCAATTTCGATTGGTTTTTTGATTTCAACTATCAGCTTGTTACCAGTTTGATAAGCTGAGTGCTCATAAGCGCCAGCAATTGTTAATACTACTTGTGAGTTATCTCCAGAGTCTCTAGCTTGTATAAACCTAACTGGTGTTGCAAAGTCTGTAACATCTAGTTGCTTCTGATTTTCTGCAGACACTCCAACATTAAACAGATCTACGACAACTTTACCACCGCGTTCGTTTACTGCAATACTGGCACCTTCTGCACTCATTTCAATAATTACCCGAGCCTGACCCTGGTCACCACGGCGGAAGTCGAGATTAGTAATTTGAGTACCGTTGGAAGAGCTATCGGCACCTGTAGCCATACCCGCATCAGGGATAATATTAATTGATAGTGAGTTACCATCAATATTGGTATCAAATGCTGCGGCTGCATTTAGGTCTACAACTAGCCGAGTGCGCCCAGCAGCAGACATAACGCTGTATTCACGCACCCCGGACCTACCAACCTGAACAGCTTCACTATCACCTGAGTCGGTGTCAGCCAAGTCGACAACCAGTCTGGCAGGATCATCTGTCATAAACACTCTAGGCTCTGGCATCTGCCCGTCAGTTTCCATGGTGATGGTTATTGAGCCATCAATATTGGTCACATGATCGACAGTAAGTAACTCGCCAGCTATTGACCATGATGAAGCTGCTATAAGCAGCATTCCTGTCAATACTGAAAATCCAGCTCGTCTTCCTGTACATACTAAATTTTGTAAGCGATTGTTCATATCCCTGCTTCCCTTGCGTCTAATCTGTTTCATTGTAGTTTCCCTGATCAATTTGATAGCAGCTCAGCGCTATTCTTCAAGCGCGATTGAGGCATCGCGAACTAGCCATCCTTGATCTCCATTTGGGATCATTTCTGAAATTTCTATGCGATCAGCATTGATCGCAATAACTTTACCTCTATTCTGGCCCAAAAAATCACCAGCCTCGACTCTATGCACAACACTTTCGAGATCCTGAACCAATGCCCAATTGCTCTTAGTGTTTGACATTGTTCCAACCATCTTTAATGTATCTAACGAAAATTTCTCCAGATATTCCGGCGGACGATCAAAGTCTGGTTGAGGCCCCGTATAAGCTGCCGGGCCAGTATCCTCGGTTGCAGCAGTGGGTTCCTGCATAACCGTTACATTCTCAAGAAATGGATTGCGCATACCATCTACCATGTATTTTACTGGTGTGTAGCTTGCAATTGGCGGAACTGGATCAACTGGATCAGCCGGCCGCTGCTTTACTTCAGATACATAACGTTTTATATCATCCATATCGCCAGTACAAGCCGAAAGGAAAGCCAAAGCTAGCAGGACTAACACTAATTGAGATACTGATTTCTTATAATTATGCATAATTTATTTACCCCCGCTAGTATTTGCTGCAATCTCAGCTGATTCATCTTCATCTACATAGCGGTAAGTTTTTACAGTACCTTCAAGAACCAGCTCATCACTAGACCCTTCTTTTACTTTCTTTAACGCAATGTCATTCATTGTCAAAATAACAACCCGCGGAAGCGATGCTACGTTGCCAACGAACTGCCCAAACTGATGGTAGGTACCACGCATTTTAATGACAATTGGTTTTTCGGCATAAAAGTCGTGAATTATTTCTGGTGCCGGACGGAACAAGTCGTTCTTGATGCCTACGCCTAAAGCTGTTTGTGAAACATCCACCAACAACTTATCCATTTCTGTTTTGCTAGGTAGGCGACGCACCATAGACTTGAGCATTTCCTGCATTTCTTTCAGTTGCTCGCGGTACTGCTCAAGGTTTGCAGCTTTTTGCTGTTTGGTCTCAAACTCACTACGCAGAGCTAGCTCTTCTGTCTTGGTCCGTTCAATTTGCTCTTGCTTGTCTTTTATAAGAAGGAAATAACCACCTACTAAAATTACCACAACAAGAAAAGCAATTAGAAAAATCCGGGCGCCTACTGAGGCATTTCCGAGGTCGTTAAAATCCAGGTCTCTAATATCATTTAACATCAGGATTGACCTCCATTAGAGTCATCATCAAAACCTTCATCGCTTTGGTCTGAGGCAAGCTTCAAGCGTACTCTTATTCTAAAATTATAAGGCTCAACGGATTGGGTACGCTTATCATCTGCTTCAATAATAGTCAGTTCCGGATCGATAAGCAGCTTCGATTTAGAAAGCTTGGTCAAAAACTGCGAAACCCTGGCATTCGACTGTGCTGTACCAGAAAGAGTCACATCCATGCCAGTTTGTTGTACATTAACCAAAGTAATACCAATTGGAGTTGTTAACACAAGTTCATTTAACAACTGCACAGTTAATGACCGCTTGCTTTGCAGCTCTTCGATTACTTGTTTTCTGGCAAGCATGGATTCCCGAGTTTTCTCTAACTCAGAAATTTCCTTTATCTGCTTATCCATATCTGAAATTTGGGTTTTTATATATCTGTTTATATCATTTTGGTTATCCAGCTCACCACTAAGGAAAGTCAGAGCTAAAAACACAATCGCAATAGCAGAACCTGCAGACACGCCAAGTAAGATAAAAAAGTCACGCTGTCGTTCGTTACGCTGTTCTTCGCGCCACGGTAGGAGATTGATCTTAGCCATTAGTCGAATCCTCGCATGGCTAAACCACAAGCAGCCATTAAAGACGGGGCATTAGCTCTGAGACTATTGGCCGCCACATTGTTAGATACTGAAAGCCCGCGAATTGGATCTGCAATTTCAGTTGCAATCCCAAGCTCGTTGGTGACCACCTGGTCAAGACCTTGCATTAACTCAGCGCCACCTGCAAGGAATAAACTTTCTATATTCTGGAATTCGTTTGAAGATGAGAAGAACTGTAATGCCCTGCCTATCTGCTGAACCACAGATTGTTGGAATGGCTCAATTACCATTTGGGTAAAGTCTTCAGGGTGATCATCACCACGCAACATCACCAGAGCATCTTCTGCGCTCAACTCATATCGCCGAGAAATGTCTTCAATCAACTGGGAGGAGCCAAAAGCATGTTCCCGGCTGTATACAACACGGTCGCCATTCATAATTACGAAGCTCGATTGTTGTGATCCGATTTCGAATATGGCAATGGTTCTATCTGCTGGAATACCTTCTCGGTGCCGGATAAGCACGAAAGCATTGGCTATCGCATAAGCCTCAACATCAATCACCCGGGTTTTCAAGCCGGATTGATCAACTGCCGCTGTCAGGGAATCAATGTTTTCTGACTTGCACGCTGCCAGCAAAACATCTACAAGGTCGGCGCTACGCTTAGACGGGCCCAGTACCTCGAAATCTCTACTGACCTCGTCTAATGAATAAGGTATGTATTGGTCAGCTTCAATTTCAATCTGACTCTCCAGTTCAACATCGGACATCTCAGCCGGTAAGCTAATCGTCTTGGTCATAACAGCCGAGCCTGATACTGAGACAGCACAATATTTAGTTTTGGCACCAGATCGACGCACAGCGCGCTCAATAGCAGCAGCTACTGCGCTACTATCAACCACTGCCTGGTCTTTAACAGCACCATCTGCCAGTGGCTCGATTGCGAAGTGTTCAATGCGGATACCGCTTTCGCCACGACTAAACTGAATCAGCCTGACTGCGCTTGAACTTATATCCAGGCCTATAGTTGCTGGAGTTTTTTTATTAAATATATTCAAGTTACCCCCGGGATAATTATCAATCTTTTCCCATATGCCAATGAGTTACTGACACTTTGTAAACTCATTATCAACAATAAATGGTAATTTCTCAATGCCAAAGTTAAATTAAAGTGAAATTAGTATCCATAGAGTTAGAACGAATCATGCTTAAAAGCCGACATAATAATCTTTGATACACCTATCCCTGTGTTTAAAATCACCTTGCTACATCCTGTAGCAACTACCAAAATCAGTTGATCATATTCTTAAGAAACCACGACCATACTGACCTGATTTACATTTATATTACACTGAAGCAGTTAGATTGTTCAGTAAATATTACGGTACACTACATATAAAATACACTAAATTTGATGCTTGTGAAGAAATTTTTACGCTGGTCTATCCGTATTAGCCTTATTCTCGCCCTGTTGGGAGCTATTGGCTTGGCTGTTTTATGGGCAACTATAGTGCCTAATTTGCCCGATGTAGCTGGGCTTAGGAACATTCAGCTTGAAGTTCCTTTGCGAGTTTACAGTGCAGATAATAAGTTAATCGGTATTTTTGGAGAACGGCGCCGCACTCCGGTAGCTTATGAGAATTTACCCCAAAACTTGATTAATGCCTTCGTAGCTGGAGAAGATGCACGTTTCTTTGAGCACCCGGGCATTGATTACCAAGGCATGAGCCGGGCTGCAATTCAGCTAATCCGTACCGGCGAAAAGACCCAAGGCGGCAGTACAATTACTCAGCAAATGGCGCGTAATTATTATCTAAGCGCCGAAAAGACCTACATCCGCAAGATCAAAGAAATTTTTCTGTCCCTAAAAATAGAAGATGCATACTCTAAAGAAGAAATTCTTAATTTGTATTTAAATAAAATCTTTCTTGGTCACCGCGCCTACGGTGTCGGCGCAGCCGCAGAGGTTTATTATGGTAAAACTCTGCAGCAACTTTCCTTGGCACAACTGGCAATGCTGGCAGCCTTACCAAAAGCGCCATCAAGAATTAACCCAATTACTCAACCCGACCGAGCTTTAAGTCGGCGTAACTATGTGCTCTCACGAATGCATGAGCTTGAATATATCAGCCCGGCTGAGTATGAGCAGGCCAAAGCTGAAAAAGATCGAGCCACCTACCACGGGCCTAAAGTTGAGCTTTATGCACCCTACATAGCCGAAATGGCGCGTGCGGTTGCTATTCAAACGCTAGGCAAAAAAGCCTATGCCGGAGCTTACTCCCTGTATACAACCGTAGACAGCAAGCTCCAGGAAAGCGCAAATGAAGCATTACGAAAGGGTTTAGATGCATATGACCGCCGTCACGGCTACCGCGGGGCAGAATCGAGCATTGACATAGTCGCTGGCAGTGGACCGAAAGAATGGCGTGAGGCTTTAAGGAATTTTCAGGATATTGGTGGCCTGATACCTGCGCTGGTAACTGAGGTAGATGAAAACCTTGCTTTGATTTTCCTTGCTGATGGTCAAAGCATAGCATTAGAGTTAGATGCAGTAGCTTGGGCTCGACCATACATTAGCCACGACAAACGCGGGCCACGACCAAAACTGATAAGTGACGTGCTCCAGCTTGGCGATATTATCCGCCTACGCCGAGCCAGGGCAGTAAAGGATGCCGATAATAATGATTCAATAGATGACCTGGAGCTGGAAGAGTATTGGGAACTGGCTCAGATTCCAGATGTTGAAGGCGCCCTGGTTTCTATGAACCCAAATACTGGTGAAATTCTGGCCCTACTCGGTGGTTATGACTTCCAGCGCAGTCACTTCAATCGAGTCACCCAATCCCTACGGCAGCCCGGTTCTGGATTTAAGCCATTTGTGTACTCCGCAGCACTCAATGAAGACTTCACCGCAGCATCACTAATCAACGATGCACCAATAGTAATCAATGACACTCTGCTTGAAAAAACCTGGAAACCACAAAATTACAGCCAGAAATTCTTTGGCCCCACCAGAGTCCGTGAAGCAATGATTCATTCACGTAACCTGGTCTCTATTCGTTTGTTACGGGCTATGGGCATAACTTATGCCAGAAACTATATTGCCGGCTTCGGTTTCGATATAAATAAGCTGCCAAGCGATCTTTCCATGTCTCTTGGGTCAGCCTCACTTACTCCCTTGAGCATTGCCCGTGGTTACAGTGTTTTTGCCAATGGAGGTTTTTTAGTTGATACCCGCTTTATTGACCGAATTGAAAACAAGTCGGGGGAAATTATCTACATCCCCGAGCACAGCGCTGTGTGCCAAGATTGTGAAAGTGATCAAAATGCAGAAGTAAGTACTGCACTTGAGGTGCCAGAATTCACACCTTTGGCTATCAGTAGCATCAATGATGAGAAAGTAGTAACAGAGTCAATTCAAAAAGCAGACCTAATTCAGATAGGCAAGAGTAAAATAGCCCCACAAGCTATAAGCCCGGGCAACGCCTGGTTGGTACGTACACTTATGCGTGATGTTGTACGTTATGGCACTGGCCGCAAGGCTCTGCAATTAAAACGCAATGATTTATCCGGCAAAACCGGGACCACCAATGATCAGCGCGACGCCTGGTTCTCAGGGTTTAATAGCGATATTGTAACTACTGTGTGGGTAGGCTTTGATGATTCCGGCATGCTTGGTCGTCTAGAAGCCGGCGGTAAGGCCGCACTGCCTATCTGGGTTGATTTTATGCGGGTTGCGCTAGAACAAAGTGAGGACAACTTCCCGCTTATGGCTGATGGGCTGGTAAAAATTCATATCGACAAATCAACCGGTCTGGCAACTCGACGGCAAGGCAAAGATACTATGGATGAATACTTCTTCTTTGAAAACCTGCCAGAGAAAGAATCCGAATCAGGCAACGAAACCAATCCGGAATATGACTACACTGAAGATGAAGAAATATTCTAATCAGCGTACTTAAACACAGCAATACTCCCGGCCATAGCCGGAAGTATTTACAGCCAAATTAACGTTTATCCAGTGGGATATAATCACGCGCTACAGGTCCTGTATATACCTGTCGTGGTCGCCCAATTCTAGTTGGGTTCTCACTCTGCTCAAGCCACTGAGCAACCCAGCCAACCGTTCTTGCTATTGCAAACATTACCGTAAACATACTGGTTGGAATGCCTAAGGCTTTATAGATAATGCCTGAATAGAAATCCACATTCGGATATAGCTTGCGCTCTACGAAGAAATCATCCTTCAGGGCAATCTGCTCCAGCTCCATAGCCAGATCCAACAATGGATCAGTTACATTCAACTCAGCCAGAACTTCATGGCAAGCTTTACGAATAATCGAAGCTCGGGGATCATAATTGCGATATACACGATGCCCAAAGCCCATTAGCCTGAATGGGTCATTGCGATCTTTCGCTTTAGCCACATATTTGGGTATGTTTTCCAGAGTGCCAATTTCAGTCAACATATTCAATACAGATTCATTTGCACCACCATGTGCAGGCCCCCAAAGAGCGGCAATACCAGCTGCTATACATGCATAAGGGTTAGCACCAGTGCTGCCCACCAGGCGCACTGTAGAGGTGCTGGCATTTTGCTCATGATCTGCATGCAGAATAAACAACAGGTCCAAAGCTTTAGCCGCAACAGGGTTCACTTCATATGGCTCAGCTGGTACAGAAAACATCATATCCAGAAAACGCTCTGTGTAATTGAGTGAATTTTTAGGATATGCCGTAGGCCAGCCACGGTGATGGCGGTAACAACTAGCAGCAATAGTCGGCATTTTAGCGATCATTCGCTTGGCTGCAAGTTCGCGTTGTACGGGATCTTGTGGGTCCAGGCGATCATGATAGAACGCCGCCATCGAGCCAATTGCTCCGGCAGCCATCGCCATTGGGTGGGCATCGTAATGGAAGCCATTCATAAAGGTGTTGAGCTTTTCATGCACCATGGTGTGGTAGGTAATATCGTGATCAAATTCCTGCATCTGGTCGGTTGTAGGCAAATCACCATTTATTAGTAAATAAGCAACCTCCAGAAAAGAACTGTTCTCGGATAATTGCTCAATCGGATAACCCCGGTAGCGCAATATGCCCTTGCCACCATCAATAAATGTAATCGCGCTGGAGCAGGATGCGGTCTGGGTGAAACCCGGGTCATAGGTGAAGTAACCTGTTTCCTTGTGTAAATTCTTGATATCCAGAGTAGGGTCACCTTCAGTTCCCCTTATAACGGGCAACTCAAGCGTGGCTCCTGTGGATTTATCATTTAAGATTACTTGTTTATCAGACACAGATGTTCTCCTTATATTGTTCTTTATAGGCTAATTGTATACTGCAGTTACTTGCTTAGATCTGATTACGATCAGATTTATCACAACTATTTTACAGCATTAATTTTAGCTCAAAAAAAACCCGCTCCAAAACCGGAACGGGTTCTTAAGATTTATTTTCTATCTTGCTCAACCAGCATTATTTACCGTAACGCTGCTTGAATTTATCTACCCGACCACCAGACTCAGCAACACGGTGCTTACCAGTGTAAAACGGGTGTGAGGCGCTGGAAATTTCAACTTTCACCAACGGATACTCATTGCCATCTTCCCACTTGATTGTATCTTTAGTGTGAATGGTAGAGCGCGTTAGAAACGCAAAGTCTGAGGAAACGTCCTGGAACACAACTTGTTTGTTTTCTGGGTGGATACCGGATTTCATTATCTTTACTGCCAAAATCTTTAAAAGAGCTGGGTATTATATTGAATATGCCTGTGCTTGACAAGCATTAAA
This sequence comes from uncultured Wenzhouxiangellaceae bacterium, assembly GCA_964511515.1. Classification (GTDB taxonomy): domain Bacteria; phylum Pseudomonadota; class Gammaproteobacteria; order Xanthomonadales; family SZUA-36; genus SZUA-51. Next base: position 7,331 of record CAZEFU010000006.1, on the reverse strand, counting down.
CCACAACGTGTTTGCCCAGAGTTGTAATGCCCCCTCTTGAATATTTTGATGCTGGTAATGAAGGAGATTATTGAGCTGAGTCTAAACTACACCCGCACAAGCCCCCAAGGCAGTGGTTCGGTCACAACACCATTCAACTCTCCCCATTTTCGCGCCTTTATTAAAATACGGCTGTTGTTGTATTTGGCAATCTGTTTCAGGTCCTTGGGTTTTATCTGGCTGGTCCACTTCACTTCAACTGGCCAAAACTTCTCATTATTTATATAGGCTACATCAACTTCCCCTTCAGCCTTGATGTAGAAGGTTGGGTAGATACGGCGGTAGTGTGTAGTTACGCAGGCTTCCACTAAGCCGGAGCAAAGTTGTGGGTTTTCGACTGCCGGGAGCATTTGACTGTTGTACGGGTCTTGAACCGGGTGCAACCAAGCCCTTATTGCATGGTAGATGAAGGGGTCAGTAAGCATCAACTTGCGGGCCTTCTTTGGCGCGGCGAGCAGTTTGTCTTCTAACAGGGCTGGCTGGATAAAAAGTGCATCCATTGATGCAAGCAGGGCTGCATAATCGGCTACGGTCTTTGGATGGTCAATTGATAGGTCTCGAGCCAGTGCATTCCATGTTACTTGGCTGTTGTAGCGTTTTATGACCGCTCCCAGTACCTCCCGCAGATAATTCTCCTGCTTCCCCCGCTTCAGCATGTCACCCCTGATCCAATCTGAATAAGTGCTGAGAGTTGAGTCGCTAATATGACCCAGTGCGGCTAAATCATTAATCGCGGTCAGATATCCGCCATGCAGCAGGTAGGTCTGAAATTCCTCGTATAAGCGATCAAGCATAGCTGGTGAGGGTTTTTCGCCGGAAATTATTGCCTGCTCAAGGTCAGGAATTGTCTGTTTCAGTTGTACCACTTCCCTGAATGACAGGGGATACATATGATAATCAACCTGCTTCGCCCTGCCACGACGCCCCGGAAAACGCATCCGCGCCTCCTGGATCAGCGCGAGATCTGAACCGGTCAATAGCAGCACCACACCTTCCAGCAAACCGGCATCCGCTGCGTATTTCACCGCCTTGTCCCAATCTTTGATGTAGGTAACTTCATCAAGCAACAGGTAGCGTAGGTGGGACTCTGGCATAGCAGCGAGCTGGGTTTGCAGCAACCGCAATAAGGCGTGATGGTCGTCAATCAGCTCACCAGAGAAAAATACAATCGCGGTTGGGGCCACGCCCTCGGCCAGCAATAAAACCATCCACTGTTTAAGCAATGTGGTTTTGCCAATCTGACGGCCACCACCGAGAGTATAAATACCAGGAATATTCCTGGGCAGGTCATTTAACAGTGCTGGTGAGTGGACATAGGGCTGCCGCTTGAGCTGACGCAGCTGTGGGTCAATGTCCTGAAAGCGATCCGGGTCATTGATGTGAGCATTGTGAGGCAGAAATCTTGAGTCCATAGGTCGAGCTTAATTCACTGCCTAAATTTAGTCAATGGGTAATGACTAAACTTAGGCTGTGGAGCACAGGAAGCAAATCACTACTGCCCCGTTAACTATTTTAGCGCATGAATCACTAATTCTGATCTATTCGTGGATGAGCCTTGAGCCGACCCAACAATGTTAGCGGTTGTTGTAGGCCAAAAAAACATATCAGCACCAGAAAAACTAAAGAGTACAACTAGTCCTGAATCAGGGGTAATTGTCCAAGCAGTGCCCAAGCGATCTCCGTTGGGTGAAATTACACCTAAGCCACTAGCAATAAAATTATTTAATAAATGTATCGTACTGCTCTGCCAGGCGGTTGGCGCAATAGCGGCGGCCGATTCTAATAGTGCTGGGTTTTACTACTCTGAACCTTATGTATTGATTGCCCGAAAATCGGCGCCGGTCGGGTTCTGGTAAACCCGCAAGTCAAATTCCGGTACTACTGCGAGGATATGATCAAAAATATCAGCCTGTATGGCCTCATAGTTCGCCCAGTCTTTATCTTTGCTGAAAACATAAATTTCAATCGGTAGACCGTATTCCGTCGGCGCCAGTTGGCGTACCAGAAAAGTCATTTCCTTATTAATCATCGGGTGATTGTTGAGGTAGGCAACAACATATGCTCGAAAAGTTCCAATATTAGTCATCCGCCGACCATTGACCAGACTGGCATTATCTACATCGGCTGCATGATTCAATGCTTTTAGCTTCTCTTTCATAGTCTCAATATAGGCAGAAATATATTGCACTTTTGCAAAACGTTCGAGCATTTCACCATCACAAAATTGAATGCTGCTGATATCAATATTCAAGGAGCGTTTAATTCGCCTACCCTCGGAATTATCCATACCTCGCCAGTTTTTAAATGATTCACTGATAAGTGCATAGGTAGGAATGGTGGTTATGGTTTTATCCCAGTTCTGAACTTTTACAGTGGTTAAGGCAACCTCAAGCACATCACCATCGGCACCATATTTAGGCATTTCTATCCAGTCGCCAACTGCAACCATTCTATTTGTTGCCAACTGAATGCCGGCGACAAAACCAAGAATTGAATCGCGGAACACCAACATCATGACGCCTGCCAAAACGCCAATACCACTAAGCAAGTAGATCGGCGTTTTACCTATGAAAATTGAAATAACAATAACAATAGCGAAGAAATATAAAACTATTTTCAGAGCCTGCACAATGCCTTTTATAGGGACTTCTTTGGATGCGCGGAAGCTCTGATATATTTCTTCCGCGGTATTGAGCAACGAGTCTAGCACCAGCATGAAAATAATAACCATGTAAATTGACAGGGCGCTGCGAATAAACACAACCAGTGAGTCGTACCCAACCAGTGCTACTGGTGTCAGCATATAGACGAGCAGTGCCGGGGCGAAGTGAGCCATGCGGTTTAGTACCCGCTGTTTTAGCAGAATATCATCCCAGCTTGTTGCGCTTTTTTTAATCGCGTAGCTAATGCCTGTAACGATATAGCGCTTAGCCACAAAGTTCACTATTACGCTCAGAATAAGAACCACAAAAAACGCAATCGCTGCAGTGGTATATAGCGTGGTTTCATCGCTGAGGCCTTGCCCCAACAGCCAGTTTTGTATTAATTCCCGCATTAATTTTTTCTCTCTAGCAAGCGTAATAACTGATTGAATGCTTTGAAGCTACCTAGTTTAACTGGATCTGAATTCCTGTTGTTATGAAATTTCGCGTATAAGGCGCCACTCATTGCTTATTTAGCATAATGATACCGGCAGTAAATAATTGCAACACCTGCATCATTAACCACCAGATCAATCACATTGTTTAGTCGGTTGCTGGTCTCGGAAAAGTTAATAGCTCGCATAATAATTTGCCTTTACTTGTACACAATATAGAACGAGTATAACTTGTCTTAATATTGCTCAAATCGTTTAGTCTTGCTCTGAGCTCACTATCAAAACCAAAGCCTCCGCCATATTTACAATATCGATAACCCAGCTCCATACAGTGCAACAACTTCTCACTTCAGGCATGAAGAAGCCAGCACCTATCACACTGCTCTAGGACTACTTCACTTGAAGCACTTAGGCAAAAAGGTAATAAACACCAAATTATCTCGGCCTACTCGGAGTAGCAGACAATATATACCAAGGCATCTCAGAACATATCCTGTGCCGGAACACGAAATAGCTCCAAACACAGGAAGCTAATATATGTCAGAATGCTAATTAAAGATGGATCAAAGAACAATATTAGTGGGCTTAAATAACGCCTTGAGTGTTAGTGCATTCAAACAGTAAAATATTTTAGTCACATACGTTTTTCGGAGTTAGCTAGAGCACAGTGTTAGGAAATTTCTACGCTGTTCACATCAAGTAATAAAGAGGGTTAGGCAAATGTCGTATTTCAAAGTTGGTATTCTTACCATCGCAATAATTACACTTATGGGCTGCAGTAGAGAGTTAGTGGTGGCACAACCATTTACTTTTGATGTAGATGTAGAGCTGGTACCGAGTCAACCATTACTTCCAGGGCTCGATCATGGTCAGCCACGCGAGGTAGGTGTGATGTTGACACCAAGTGGCAGCACTGTCGAGTACGCACTGGGCGAGGTGATATTCCGGCCCACAGATCAAGCTGACCTCGATTTGTTTCTCACACGCTATGGTGGCACGGTTCTACGTGATGGCACTGTACCTGTTGGTGAAGGGATAACCCTTACTGAGCAGCAGAAATCCAGTGGCTGGTATTTGGTTCAGATTGACCTGACAAAATCTGCTGTGGATGATTTGCCGGCTAACCTCCATAAACGTAAGATAGGTGGGCACCATTCTTTTTCTTCAAAGCGTGCAGCTGCAACCGCAAGTGTAATTGCCCGAGAATTCGATCGCGATTTGCGACCCAATTTCATATTCCAAGGCAACGCTGTTAACGAGCACCCCGATGACTCGTCCGGTTTCCTGGATGCTGAGACATGGGCGTGGATGAATGAAGATGATGAACCAACTATCCCAGGAGATCAAGGTCTCTCTGTGGGTGTTATCCACGCATGGGAGTATTTGAGTTATTTTGATATACCACCGACAAATGGCACCTTTGAGCCAGTGGTTATTGCTATTATTGACACTGGTTTTGCGCTCGACGAAGCAGGCTACCCGACGGACGGAAACACAGACTACTTTCCTCCGCGACCACTTCAATTTGATCTCATTGATTACGATGAGTCAGTTGGTGGTGCGAACCAAATACCCTGTGCAGGAACATTTTGCCCCTGGCACGGCACGGGCGCCTTTGGTGTTGCGCTAGCCCGTCACGGAAATCTGTATGGCGGAGCTGGTACCAGCGGTAATGTTGCGTGGCCGATGTTGATCAGAGTTGACTTTACTGCGTACACAATCGCCGATGGGATTCGAGCGGCAGCTATTAACGGCGCGGATGTGATTAGTTTAAGCCTGAGTGGTGGCTGTCCTATTGCCGCGTGGATTTGCTCAATACCACCTGATGATATTTACATAACTCTACAAAACGCCGTAGATTTAGCCACCACATTCGGCGCGGTGGTGGTGGCTGCGGCGGGCAACGACGGCATTGATGTGGCGACAACTGACGTAATCCCATGCACGCTGGCTCGTGTCATTTGTGTCGGAGGCATCAATGAATCAAAGGAAAACGTCTTCAACTATGGTGCGGCAGTGGATATTTGGGCACCGAGTTTCATCTTTTCTACTGTTACTCCAGCGAGTGCTGCCCGGGACGCCAACGACATCGGAGTGGATGAGCTTGATCGCTTCGACGGCACTAGTGCCTCAACCCCGTTTGTAGCCGGCATTGTCGGTTTAATGAAGGCACTCGATCCTGATATTCGCTGGGATCGTGTGCAGAGTATTTTGCAGCAGACCGCTAATCCTAGTAACGACAGCCGAGTGCCTGTCGGTTATGTTGATGCCTATAGGGCCGTGCAAGCGGTTCGTGACAACCAAGAGCCGAGCATTGCCATAGTTCGACCGATTGCCGGCTCAGATATTTCTTATCGGCCTGCGGGTTCATTCAGGGCAGAGGCGAGTGATCCAGAAAACGATAACCCAAATAGTGGTGTCGTCGTCTGGACTTCCAGCGTTGACGGTGAGTTATGCACTGTGAATGGATTCTATTTCGCCAGTCTCGCGAATCAATGCAACCCAGTTTTGAGTCTAGGCAATCATGTGTTCACCGCAAATGCGGTAGATGCACATGGTGCCTCGATGCAGGATGTAGTGACAGTAGCGGTAGTTAATCACCCACCGACTATTCAAGTGACGCAGTTTGCACCCGGAACAAGCTTTTTCAGCAACCAAACGATTATTCTCAGCGCCTATGCGAATGACGTTGACGAGGGACCTCCTTTTAACCAGGGTCGACTGACCTGGTCATCGAGCCTGGATGGCCCCCTTGGATTGGGTACTGGGCTTGAAGTGTCATTGTCAGTAGGTATGCATACCCTGACCGCAGTTGCCACCGATGAACTCGGAAGGATTGCTGAGGGCGCAACGAGTGTCACTATATTAGCGAGTGATGGAGTGCCCAGTGTCCAAATTTTGGAGCCGACGGTGGGGCTTGTTGGCCCTGGTACGGTTGTTACTTTCCGCGCTACTGCAATCGACCCAGAAGATGGTGTTCTTTCAGGTGCAAGTCTCGAATGGATTTCAAGCATTGACGGAACAATTGGGGTCGGCACCGAGCTCCAGGCAGTGCTGAGTGCGCCCGGGATATCATGTAACCCCAGTTCAGTCCGGCATACCATTACACTAAAAGTAACCGACAGTGACGGTAACGTGGTTCTAGAGACAGCGCAGGTAGCGGTGGGCACCATATGCTGAAGCCACCAGGGTAAAATTGCTAGCGTATGATCACTCTTGGTGAAATAACCACCCAAGTATATGGAGCATAGGTGAGCCCTTAAGCAAAGGGATTCTATACTTCTGACTCTACCAGGAAAAGCTCTTGAACAGTATTCAGGTGCTGCCAACCTTTTTCAGTACATTGCAGCTCGGCCCCTGGTTTCTCTGCAATCTTGAAGAGGTCAGCACTGATACCCTGCTCTACTAGTTTCTCCACACGCTGCCACGGCATGCCTGTCCTTGGTTAACCAATAGTCAGTTTTTTATAAATTCCCGCATTAATTTTTTCTCTCAAGCAAGCCTAATGAATGTCCAGATATTTTGAATCTATCCAGTTTTCATAGTGAGTGTATAGCAGTACTGCACCGTTGGCTGCTTTAGTTAGTCATTGCTGCAAACAAGGCTTTTATCTTCAACCATTGATACAATGTCACCTGCCGCAGAAACACCATAAATACTGAGCCAAACAAGCAACAATAAAACTAAAGCTATGGGTATGGTCTTTATTCTAGCCATCCTCCCATAGGTATACTTCGTTGGCCTAAATACTTTCTCGCCAGGAAGCGGGTGCTGCCCCAGCTTTAATACTCTGATATTTCTAACCCCCTCTGTAAAAAACAGAAACAATAACAAACTCAAGGGGAACCCAACAAGCATGCCATAAAATACCAGCTGAGACCCTGTAAACTCGCCATACTTGAAGCAGTGAGCGACTTCCAAATACTCATAAAACCATGGGAAAAACAGCCACTTTGTAGCAGCAAATAATGGTATAAATATTAGCAAATACTTAAGCAACAGCTTAATCTTTTCGCGGACTGAATGCTCTGGGGCGAATTCAGGATTCTCAATTTCCATATTAATTATTCCATAGCCATCTAGGTACAATCATAAAATATGGCAAGCCATATGTCGTACACTCTGAGAAAGCCCGATATCCACAGCTAGCTTTTATTTTGAGCATTTCCTCAAACAAATACTTTCGTAATTTTCT
>CAZEFU010000005.1:0-17948 GCA_964511515.1 uncultured Wenzhouxiangellaceae bacterium | reverse complement strand
TATCATCAATTTTAACCAAGCTTGCATTTGCCTGAAATTCAGCACCTTCAGCAAACTCATCGGCAATAGATACTATTCGACCAGAAACCTGGGGAATCAGGTCAATCTCGTTTTTGGGTGTCACTTCACCCTGAGCCTTAACTGTTATGGTCACAACTTCAGCCTGCACCTCATCAACATACAAAGAAACCAGGCGCTGGCTTTCCTCTTTCTTTTCAGGCTCTGGTTTAGCAAAACTTAATACTATAACTACTACAATACTGGCCGCTACAACTAAAAGTGGGGCTAATATCTTAATTATTTTATTCACAATAGTTCCTTAAAAAAACAAGATGATTTCAGCTTAATAACGCATGTATATGAATAAAGTTACACACATTTATCCACACGAATCTACATGCATATAAGAACATGATCTGAACTGCAATACATGGGCCATAAGTCAGGGATAATTCGATTGTTTATAGGACAACTGAAGATACTATCTATCGCCAATTCAACAACTCAGCATCTCCCACAGTCAGAAAGACCAATATTGCTTATTAGTGAATATGTGCTCCTTCTATAGTATGATGTACTACGCCTATAGTATGATACTTACCTAGGAGCTTATCATGGCAACAATCAGGAAAACCATCACTGTAACTGACCAACAAAACGAATGGATTAAGTCCCGTATTGCAGCTGGTGAATACACCAATGACAGTGAATTTATCCGCGACCTACTGCGCAAAGATATAGAGCGTGCGGATAAAATTGGCAATATGCAGCGCCTGGTTAAAGAAGGACTCTATAGCGGAATTAGTGAACTAACAGTTGACGAAATATGGCAGAGAGCAAGAACTGAAGCAGAACTGTGACCTCATACTACAGCTCGAAAGCCGCTCAAGCTGATTTTGACACTAAGTGCCGCAATGGTAGGAGCTGTAGACCCGAACCTATTCGTAACGCAATGCATCAATAGGATCTAATTGGGATGCCTTGGCAGCCGGGACTATTCCAAAGATAACTCCAACTGCGGCACAGAAACCAAAGCTCAGTGCCACTGCCCATAAGGGCACAAACGCGGGTGGGAATCCTGGCAGCATAGCCGCCACCAAACTGCCTACACCATAGCCAAGAGCGACACCTACCAGGCCGCCAATTAGGGATAATAATAATGCTTCAATAAGAAACTGCAACAAGATGTCATTTCGGGTTGCGCCCAAGGCCTTCAATATACCAATTTCCCTGGTGCGTTCAGTAACCGAAACCAGCATTATATTCATAATACCGATGCCACCAACCAATAATGAAATACCTACAATGCCAGCAGAAACGGCGGTTATGGTATTTAATACTGCGTTAAATGACGCGGTTAACTGCTCGGCAGTTTGCACTTTAAAATCATCTGGCTGCCCAGCTTTTAATTTATGTTGTTTACGTAGAACCCGCCGTACTCTGGACTTCACTTCGTCCATGCGGTTCATATCATCAACTAATAACTGTATCTGAATATCCAGATCGAATCTGGTACTACCCATGATGCGCCTGGCTGTAGAATATGGGAGCAGGATAAAGTTATCTTGCGAGAATCCAAGTATCTCACCACGCTTTTCAATCACCCCAACAATTTTGCACCAGTCATTCCCAAGCAAGAAAAACTCACCGATTGGGTCCTTGGGTAATTCCAGGTTTTCGATAATATCTACACCAATTGCACAAACCAAGCGCCGTCGCTTGTCATCATCCGGGGTAAAAAACCTACCAGACTGCGGATAGATACTATTTACTTGCAGATAGCTTGAGCCAATTCCCATCACGCTGGTAAATGATGTTTGCGAACGATAACTAATGGTGCCTTGCCGGCCGGTTTGTGTGTACAACACCGGGGTTATATGCGAAATACCATCTACTTGCCTGGTGATTGCGCGCATATCTGAATCTTGCAACCTGGAAAGCTTGCCTTGCATCGCCTGTTTGAACGGGGTATGTGAGCGCACAGTTAAGGAGTTGCTACCTAAGCCGGCAAATTGCGCGTTAATTGTGTGTGACATACCTTGCACAATTGAAACCACGGCAATTACCGAGGTAACCCCAATAATAATTCCAAGCGATGTGAGCAGTGAGCGAAACGCATGTGCGCGTATGGATTCAAGGGCAGAGCGCAGGCTTTCAAATAGTGTATTCATCTGCTCTTGACCTGCTTTTCATCGCTGGCGATTTTTCCATCTTCCAAACTAATTACCCGATCACAGTGTTTGGCAATCTCAGCTTCATGAGTAACCATGATGATTGTTTGACCTTGGTTATGTAGTTCATCAATTAAAGTCATAATTTCGTGGCTGGTTTTGCTGTCTAAATTACCAGTCGGTTCATCTGCCAACAAGATTGCTGGATTCCCAACCAGAGCCCGAGAAATAGCCACACGTTGACGCTGACCACCGGAAAGCTCATTAGGTAAATGATCCATGCGATCACCCAGACCTACTTTCTCCAGAGCTAAACTGGCAATCTTCTTACGTTCGTTCAGCGGAATACCCCGATAAACCAATGGTTGCATTACATTCTTCAGAGCTGAGGCACGTGAGAGTAAATTAAAGCTCTGAAATACAAAGCCAATCTGAAGGTTACGCACTTTTGCCAGCTCATTTTCATGCATGTCACCAACATCTGTGCCGTTAAGGATATAGTTTCCTTTACTGGCTTTATCCAAGCAGCCTAGAATGTTCATCAGTGTTGATTTACCTGAGCCGGATGAGCCGACAACAGCAACATATTCATTCCGCTGGATCTCCAGGCTAACGCCATCGAGTGCATTTAGCACCTGATCGCCCATATGGTATGTTCGATAAACATCCTTGAGCTGGATAACTGCAGGTTCAAGTTTTGTTTCAGTCATTGCTAGTCGAATTCGTATTCAAATTCAGCTTCAGTTTCAGCCGTACTTTCTTCTGGCTGCGTACTCTCTTCTGCTTGCGGCTCACTATCAATTACCTCTGCGTCAGCCTCAGTATCAGCTTCTTTCTCTGCCTTGTCTATTTCCTCAATTTCATCATCTTCACGCAAGTTAATCAGGGTACGATAGGGACCACTAACTACACGCTGGCCTTTTTTCAGACCCGCAGTAACTTCCTGGTCACTGTCACTGGAAAGACCTATTTCGATGTTCTTGCGTACCGCCTTACCATTCTGGAATAAAAACACATAGGCTTGGTCTTCTTCATCATCGTCATCCTTGCCATCAACGCTCTCTTCGAATAACACCGCCTGAATTGGTACTGTGACGGTCTCTTCTGTAGTTTCTGTGTAGATATCTGCGCGCACACTCATGCCCGGACGGATGGTTAAACTATCTTGCTCATCTAATAATATTTTCACCAAAAATGACAAACTTTGCTGACCAGCTGCGCGCCTGGCAACAGTTGCTATCGACTCAACAATTCCGGATAAAGGAGTATCTGGATAGGCTGCTGAGAAAATATCTGCAGTCAAGCCTTCGCGAATTTGAGCAATATCTGCCTCATCAACCTGCACTTCGGTAAGGGTTGCAGAAGGGTCGGCAATTACCATTAATGTTGATCCGGGAATATTGGTGGTTCCAGCAATAACAGTCTCGCCAACCTTGATATCACTTTGAATTACGATCCCATCTATTGGTGACCTAATTAGTGTTTTTCCAAGCAGGTCTTCAGATTGGGCCAAAGCAGCTCGCGCCTGTGATAATGACTCTTGGAGGGAGCGAAGATCTACTCGTGCCAAAGAAAGTTCGCTCTCCAGGGCTTGAAAGCTATCGGTATCAACCAGCTTGCTCTCATGCAAGGCCTTACGGCGCTTAAAGCGATTCACCAAATTTGCTATTAATAAACGCTGACGCTCAATAGCGATCTCGGAAATTCTGACCCTGGCTTTTGCCTGATCAACTTGAGCCTGATAGTTTTTGGGATCCAGAGTGATTACCAACTGCCCTTTACTTACCTGGTCGGCATCTTCCACATGCAGCTCGATAACCTGGCCGATAACCTCAGAGCGTAATTGCACCTGCTCTCTGAAAGCCAGCGTGCCGGCTGCCAGGATCGAGCTCTTGATAGGTTTGAGTTCAGAACTAACAATATTTACCTGCTTGGCTTCGGTGGTATTGGTAAGCTTGGAGAGTATTGGCAGTCCCACCAACAGGACTGCCAAACCGGCAAAGATAAGAATTTTTTTCATTGCTAAGCCTTAAATCATTGCTGCCCAAATGCCGAATACCAGCACCCAGGGTAGTAATACAACAATTGCAGACTTCATCATTGTTGCTCCCGTCCAACGAGTATAACCAATCGTCATCAAGGCAATGATCCATATATTAATCAATGAAAATGAACTTGCAATGTTGTACCAGGCATCACCAATGCTGGCCTTTATAAACAAGGCGTTGAATGAAGTTACCTGAAGCGCTTCAGCAGAAACCTGGTTAGTATCAGACATTACAATATAGGCAAAAGCTGCCAGAGTACCGAAAATAGAGACAAAATTAGCCCAGACTGAAAATGAGAACCATTGACCGAAACTAAGGTCTGCGCTGGTTGTCAGCTTGTTTGCCAGATGGAAATAGACACCCATTATGGCGTAAATTACAAATGAACCAATAACAACTCCGCCGGCTGACATCCAGCTGGTTGGGCCTTGCTGCATAAATTGTCGAGTAGGCTCTGCAGCCTCGGCACGTTGTTCAACGGGCATTGCACGAATGGTTTCTTCAACAAACCAAGAGAAATCTACCCAGCTAAAATAGTAGTACATCATCCCTGCGGCAAGAACAATGCTAATTAATAAAGGCCACCAAAACCAGCTTGAATGCAACTTTATTTGGTCAAAAGCTTTGCCCGGAGAGGCTACCATATCAGTCATAGCATTAAATACAGTGTAGGTTTTCTCAGTCATTTTATTTCTCCCTCAAGAGTCTGTCAGAGTTCTGGGAAGCAACTCTGGTAAATTGAACTGTTATATTATTATGCACCTTTAGACGCGCGTACAGTGCCAAAAGTTTAGTAGCGATACATTAATCTAAACACGCATCTTGCTTCATGTATCAATAAACTCCCTGCTCTCTTACGCCAACTTGCTCGACTTCGGCTACCGGTGTCTTACGCACAGCTACAGCAACCACTTTATACTCCGGGGTCATGGCTTCTTGATCAAAAATCCCGGAAGTTAGGTGGTTTATGGCGATTTCAGGGTAGTGAAAAGTCGTATACAGAATACCTGGCTTTACCTGTTTAGTAATTTCACAGTGCATGTGAGTGGTACCTTTCGGAGAAGATAGTTCGATAAAATCATTGTCGACAAAACCTTCCCGCAATGCATCTTCAGGATTGATCAACAGTACATCCCGCTCCACCAGTTCGCGATTTGGGGTTCTCCGGGTCATTGAGCCGCAGTTATAGTGTTCTAGCACTCGCCCAGTTGTGAGAATATATGGGTAATCTTCACCTGCATGTTCTAACAGTTCCGGGGTTTCTTGAAAATTGAAATGTTTGAACTGTCCTTTACAAATTTTGAACTGCTGTTGATGCAGAATTTGAGTATCAGTGCCATCTTCAGCAACTGGCCACTGCTTACCATTATCCTGTAAATTTTCCCAGGTAATGCCTTTGAAAAAAGGCACAATATTACTTATTTCAGTGAGTATGTCAGGAGCAACGTAATCACTCTGTTTATAACCCATTTTCTGCATTATATCGCACATAATCTGACCATCAGGCCGTGTTCCTGACAACGGCTCTATAACTTGATTTACCCGCTGTACCCGGCGCTCACCATTGGTAAAAGTACCGCTTTTTTCAAGAAATGATGCGGCTGGCAAAACTATATCAGCCATTTCACAGGTCTCGGTCATAAACAGTTCCTGTACGATCAGTAAATCTAACATTCCCAACGACAGCTTCACCTCGCAGGAGTTTGGATCGGTCTGCATTATGTCTTCACCCATAATCCAGAGTGCTTTAAGATTACCTTCTCTGGCACAGCCAAACATTTCCGGAATCTTCAAACCGGGAGTACCTGATACTTCTACTCCCCAATGCTGTTGATAATATTTACGCACCTCTGGATCTGCCATTTCCAGATAACCAGGCCCTTGGTGAGGCTGCACTCCCATATCAGCTGCGCCCTGAACATTATTTTGCCCGCGCAAGGGGTTCACCCCTGTTCCCGGACGACCAATATTACCAGTCATCATCACCATTGAAGCAATCATCATTATTGCGCGACTGCCCTGATAATGCTCGGTAACACCGAGACCGTGAAATGACATTGATCTTTCGGCACTGCCATAAATTATTGCACATTCTTTTGCGTCCGCTTTGCTTACCCCGGTTAACTCTTCTAACTGATTCAGATCCTGTGCCATCACACTTTTGCGGAAGGCTGCATACCCTTCGGTACGCTTTTGAATAAAATCCACATCGAGCAAATCATTCTCAATTAAGTAATAGCAGATCATATTTAACAGAGCGACATTGGTTCCTGGTCGAGGCTGTAAATGTAGGCGTGCATATTTACATAGCTCGATTTCGCGTGGGTCGATAATTATTAGCTCTGCCCCTGCAATGGCCGCTTGCTTCAAACGTGCACCGGTAACCGGGTGTGCATCTGTAGGATTAGCACCTATTAATAAGATGCAATCTGCCAATGGGATCTCTTCAATTGAATTAGTCGCAGCGCCCGTGCCATACACTTGTTGCATACCATAAGCTGTAGGTGCGTGGCAGACGCGAGCACAGCCATCGATATTATTGGTACCAATAACCGCGCGCATAAATTTCTGCATCAGGTAATTTTCTTCATTGGTACAGCGGGCGGAAGAAATTCCTGCAATTGCATCCGCACCGTTTTCTGATTTGATTTTCTCTAGCCTGCTAGCGATATATTCTAGAGCTTCATCCCAGCTTACCTCTTCATGCTTGCCATTTTTTTTGATTAACGGCGAGGTCAAGCGATCTGGGTGATATACAAAGCCAAAGGCGTATCTGCCTTTAACGCATGTATGGCCCTGGTTAACATCTGCTGCTTCAGCTCCGGTAATAGCCAATATCCTGGAATCATCTAACTTGACTTCAAGCTGGCAACCCACGCCGCAATATGTGCAGGTAGTGGTTATTGACTCATCGTGCGCAATTGATTTAGAACGATAGCGATCACTAAGCGCATTTGTTGGGCAGGTTTGCACGCAGCGGCCACAAGAAACACAGCCGGCTTCAGTAAAAGTACCTGCCTGTCCCTGAATAATATGGCTTTTAATGCCACGGTTAGCCATTGCCAATACAAACTGACCTTGAACTTCATCGCAGGCGCGAATACAGCGATAACAATGTATGCATTCAGCTGGGTCAAAGTGAATATAGGTATGAGATTTTTCCACACAACCAGGTTCAGCAGCTTGAGGATAGCGGCTATCTGTCACGCCATGCTCGCTTAGCATTTCCTGGAACGGACTGTCAATTTCACCATCTGCTGCCTGCAATTTATCAGCGGGGTAATTAGCTAGCAGTAATTCAAGGATGTTAGTGCGTACATTTTTGATTCGTGCAGATCTGGTTTTTATATGTTGGCCCTCAGTAACCGGGGTATGGCACGAAGCCAGTAAGCGAGCAACTGAATCGGCATCGTTGGCAACTTCCACCAAACACATCCGGCAGGCACCAAAAGGCTCCAGTACCGGATCGTGACACAGCACCGGAATTTCTTCTGTATTTATATGCCTACTAACAAAGTCAAAAATTGACTCATCAGTGTTGATATTTCTAAGCTCACCATTCAACCATGCTTGTTTCATGCTCTTTCACCGCTAGAGAAATATACTTTTAATTCTGTTGAGAAATACTCCATGCAATTGCGGATTGGTAAAGGCAAACCGCCGCCCAAGGCGCATAAGGAACCAGTTTCCAGGGTACCAAGAAGGTCAGCAAACAAGTTTGCATCAATCTTTTGACCTGCAATTGCAGCCTCTAGTAGCTCTGCACCTTTAGCCGTACCTAATCTGCACGGCGTACATTTGCCACAGGATTCATGTGCCATATAACTAAATAAATGCTGCATAAATTCCAGCAAGGGGAAATCTTCAGGAATCGCCACAATACCTGCATGCCCGAGCGCGAAACCTGCTTGCTGCATGGACTCAAAATCAAGTTTCAGTCCGGCGATTCTTGCCACTGGAATTACGCAACCCAGCGGGCCACCAAGCTGAATTGCCTTCACTCCGGCTTTAAAACCACCAGCATGCTCATCTACAAGTTTCTGGAAGTCAGCACCCATATCAACTTCATATAAACCTGGACGAGTAAATTGCGCATCTAATGACAATAACTTGGTACCTTTACTCTTTTCTGTACCAATTTGGGCATAGGCAGCACCACCATGAGCAAGAATCCAGGGAATATTGGCGAATGTTTCTACATTAGAAACAATCGTGGGTTTGCCCCAGAGCCCATAACTGGCAGGGTATGGTGGTCTGGTGCGAACTTCCGGGCGCAGGCCTTCGATAGAATTGAGCAAGGCGGTTTCCTCACCACAAACATAGGAGCCAGCACCTGGAACAATATAAAACTCCAATCGCTGGCTTATTTCATTCGGTAATAGCTGATATTCATCAATAGCAGCTTGCACGATTCTGATAGCCTCAGGATATTCGCGGCGTATATATAACACCGCTTGTCTGGCTCCTGCGACAATGCCCGCGGCAAACATCCCAGCCAGCACTTTATGAGCTTGTTGCTCCAGCAAGTAGCGATCAGAAAATGCTCCTGGGTCACCTTCATCAGCATTACAAACTATATATTTCTCAGTACTGTTTTCCTGAGTACACGCCTGTAATTTCACTGCGAATGGAAAACCCGCCCCACCACGCCCACGTAGACCAGACAGAGCCAGTTGTTGCTGTGCATCCCCACTTTCAAGTGCAATACGATAAAGGGCCTCTACATCAGTAACCGCAGTAGTCAAAATCGCTTCGTTTGAAATACTATAAACAGGCATTTCCACAGCCTGAAATTGACCATCTACAGTTGCCCTGCTATGCAATACACCTTGCTTGTCCTGCTTTAGCAAGCCGCCACCCTGATAGCAATAACCAACACATAACGAGTCACCATGGTCCTTGTACTTTTCAGCTGCAGACTCACTACTGCCATTAAGCAGGCAGGCTGTGCCCTTACAGACCCACTCTTTCTTGCCTTTATTATCGATATTAAGGAAGTCGTAAAAACTGGCAGTTCCAAATGTTGCCGCAGAGCCTATATTTAATTTCTGTGCCAAAGATATAAGTTGTTTGGGATCAGGAGTGCCCTGCTCTTCAGCAGCACCTTGTAGAGCGTTGAATAAATTATCTCGCAAGCCAGAATGCTTGCTCAATGCACGTATGTTTTTAGACATTTAGTGTTTCCCTGCACACCGCACTTAGAATGTATCACCTACTCCAATACTAACACTACTGCCAAGCTGTGTAATGTCAGTTCTGCTACGAGCAGAAACTTCAAATATAACGAGTGGAATAATAAAATGCTGTACTTTGTTGTGAGCAAACCATCGGCTGCTGCTCAGAAAGATATGCGAGATTTAAATATTGGT
Organism: uncultured Wenzhouxiangellaceae bacterium; assembly: GCA_964511515.1. Taxonomy (GTDB): domain Bacteria; phylum Pseudomonadota; class Gammaproteobacteria; order Xanthomonadales; family SZUA-36; genus SZUA-51. The sequence continues at coordinate 8,360 of CAZEFU010000005.1, read as the reverse complement.
GCTTAGAAGCATTTCCTGACGTCCATCTTTAAGCAGCAGTCCGCGACCAATAATAAAACAACTCAGCTGCTCTTTTAATTTAGCCTGTGGTAGTGGAAATAATGTTGTTTGCCTGCTTTGACGGCTGGAAACAACAAATGTGTCGCTTGATTTTATCCCGTATTGGTAGTTACTTAGAGTTGCAGCATTATTGCGTAAACCAAAACCGTGACCACGAGTGCTAGTGATCAAGAATGGTCTGAGCGCTTCACAAAATGCAGAGATTTGATTTGCATCAAGATAGTTAAATAAATCCCAAAACAGACAAAGGTCGAGCTGAGTACCCTTGGGGAAATTAAATGCCTGCCTAAAAGCAGTTATCAACTGAGATTTGGTTTTCCACTCTGATGGGTTTTTTAAAATATCGGAATCGAAGAGATCAGCAAAATGAAGTCGGCATTTATACTGCGAGAAAAACTCAACCGTGCTTGAACTAGCGGGACCAACTTCAAGCACTGTTAATTTCTTCTTGGTCTTGAGTTTATTGAGTGCAACAGGAAACAACTGGCTGCTCTGATGCCAGGCACCCAAAACCGGTAGCGTAGTTTCTTCTACAGCGATATCTGCACTCATAGCTCTAATCTATCCAGAGAAAGGTCTAGTTTAAGCCAATGCTGCTTTCTTTCTTACTCGCTTCCTTGGCAACTGCCTGGACATGAGATTTCTTGGAAGTAGCAGCAACCGGGGCTTCTTTAGCTACAACCGCAGGGTTCATATCAATACTGCCCTTAAATACTGCACCATCTTCTAAAATGACGCGTGGGGCTACAATATTGCCCTGTACCTTACCAGACTTGCTGATAACTACTTTCTCATTGCCAGTAATATCGCCATTTACAGTACCAGTAACTTGCACTGTTTTTGCGCTGATACTGGCCGTAACATTGGCACTGGTATCAATTGTTACTTCATTAGAGTTTAGTACGATTTTGCCATCTACCCGACCTTTAACGATCAAGTTTTCTTCACCGCTAATATCACCGTTGATGATAATTCCAGGCCCAATTATGGCAACGCCACTAGCTGGCTGGGCGTTATAAGAAACCGGATCTTGCGACTGTACAGCGCTGTTTTCATTAGGGTTTAAGCTTCCTTGCTTGTTGTCTTTGCGTTTATCAAACATAATGAATTCCGTTCAAATTTTCGAATGAGGGTTTAATATACTAACAGGAAAGTACTAGATAGGTAATAAGAACAGGCAAAATAATGCTAATAAAGCAAATTATACCTAAACCTGCTAAACCTATAATTTGCCTGCCAAGACTCCAGGTTAATTCTGCCAAAGCAGCATCCCCTGACCACTCGGGTGAGCGGCCAGGGGGATGTTTTTTCGCTAAGCTCTAAATTAAATTATTTAGTAGTTGCTTAGTTTTCATTCTATTTTCCTTATGTAACCCCATATAAATTGTTAATTCTAGCGTGGATTTATTTCAGTCTTGGAGCAATAAATTCATCCCTAACTGAACGCTGTAGCACTTCTGGTGGCAACAGACCTTGAGCAAGGATAAAGTCATGAAACTCAATAGCTTTAAAACGATCTTTAAGTTGCAGCTCAGTTCTGGCTCGCAATGCCTGTAGCTTCTCGTAGCCATAATAATACGCGGTGGCTTGCCCAGGTGAGCGGAAAGTATAGCGATCTATTTCATTTTGTGCGCTAGCATCATCATTAACTACCTCTTCCATAAGCACTCGCTTGGCATCTGCAGCAGTGGTCAAGCCAAGGTTAAGCATGGGGTCCAGCCAAATCCTGGCTGCCCTAAGCAACCTTGCTTTAAGTGAAATAAGCTGACCATCCAGTGGCATATAGGGCTTCGTGATTGCCTCGGCATACAACGCCCAACCTTCAACATTTGCTGAGTTAAAGGCGAATAATGCTCTGGCAGTTGATACCCCGCCTCTGAGCATAGTGGTAAATTGCATTTCATGACCAGGCCGTGCTTCATGCGCAGAAAGAGTCCACATCATTGCTGGAAAAGCGTAGTCGTTATCCGGCCAGCTTCCATCTTCGTTCTGCTCAATTTTTGGCACAATGAATTCAGGAAACTCACCTGTATTACCTATCAAACGGGGGATTTTTAAATGTGGTGGAGGTATTTGTGCGGTCTCCGCTGCGGTTGCCATTCGTACTCTTGCAGTTTCATTTGGCAAACTGAGCAAATTTTGTTCACGAATAATAATGTCTAATTCGGCGATTACATCCCGGTAGCCTTGCAACAAGGCATCGCCATGAACCTGCTCTTTTTTCAACAGCTTTATAACTTCTCGATAATCTGAAGTTTTATAACCCTTTTCCTTAGCGACCAACGGCGCTAGAGCAATCATCTCATTACGAATATTCATAAATGCCACTTGCCCGATTTTCATTAAATCCTCAGGGCTTGCATCCACACCATAGTTCTTTAATTGCAATTCATACAATTCTCTTGGAAGTGCCGCACTCTCTCTGGTATTTGGTAAAACCTCATCTCTAACCCAGTCGTTATAGGCAGCTAACTGGGTTTGCAGCACTAATAAATCATCCTCCCAACCACTAAGATCGCTTGCTGCAAATACTTGTTGCAGGCCTGCGATGAATTTAGTTGAACGCTCAAGATCCTGCTCAACCTCTCCACGGAAGGGCTTAATTAGGTCTGGGATAGTATTTCTCTCAGTCAGCCGCAGCTTGGCTAAATCTGTAAATACTGCATAACCTGATTCTTGGCCGGTATACTTACGCAGACGTAATAATGCAGATTTTTGCCGCTCAAATGGAACTTGTTTATCTAGTAAACCATTAAAGCCAGCAAATATTAAACCAGTGATATTGCCGTATGGCAGCACTCTGTGATAGTTTATTTTGGTTGATTCTATGCCGTCTTTGACGGACTTAATCATGATTTCTATATCCTGACGCACTCTTGAATCTTTTTCTGCTGCAAGGTGCGCGCTTAGAGTTTTAAGATTATCTTCTGCATTCTCAATTTGTCGTTCAAACAGGTTTTCGCGCAGGTCAAAAATCTCTCCATCGTAGCCAGTTACGCCACTCTGTGCTGAAAACTCAGGTGCGAATTTAGCATTCGACTCAAGAATTTGATAAGCAATAGCGTTCGACATCTCTACCCACTCTGGTAGTTTTACTTCTGCGGAATTTGCAGTAGAGAAGGAGAAAAGCAGAAGTGCGCTTGATAAGATATGTCTTGTATTCATTTTAGTAATCTCTAGTCTGTGTACTGTTAATACTATGCAATAAAGAGGAATAAATGAATAGGCAATTAGTCATACCTAGACTATATCAAGGTAATAGCTCGTATTTTGTGAGAATAAACACTAATTTACATTGTTTTCATAGTGTAAGTGTTCAGCCTATTTTCGCGATCAGGAGAAAAGTCTGAAGTGAAATATTAGTGCAGATTTAAAAAAACCGGAAACTAGTTCCGGCTTTTGTGCTATTGATCTTGTATTTAAACTAAATTAAAAATCATCACAGATGTTTTCAGCCTCTGCCTTGATGGTGTCTATTCCTGGCATTTCAGGGATTTCTATTCCTGGCATGGCTTTTTTCATCAACGCGCCACACTCCTGTAATTTTGTGATCAGCTCATGGTCTTTAATTTCCAAGGCAAATTCAATCCCCAATTTACGTGCAGCAGCTTCATCGCCCTGCTTACAGAGAGCTTCTATCTCTGCCGCCATTGCCTTGCCTTCAGTTGCCATTTGCTCCATCGCTTGTTGGTCTAGAGATTCCATACATTGCAGGGCTTCTTGCATGCCTTCAGGCATACCTTGAGAATTCGCTGGTGCAGCCAACGAAATTAAAAATATAACGAATAATATGCGCATTTATGCTTCCTCATTTTTATTAATAACGCAGTTATTATATGCCAGATAATTAAACAATGAAGGTCAGACTGCCATAAGAATCAATTTCCAAGTACAATATTTAACTACACCCAATATCAGGCAAAACTTTGCTCCCTCAAAACCCCCGCAATCAAGATCTGCAACGAGTAGTCAGTCAGTGGCTGCCAAATGAGCATGTTGAACTATGTATGGTTGCAGGTGATGCCAGTTTTCGAAAGTATTATCGGCTAAAAAACAAACAAAGCAGCTGGGTTCTGATGGATGCACCGCCTGAACGTGAGGATTGCACTGCCTTTATCGAAGTTACCCAGCGCCTGCGTGATGCTGGGCTACATGCACCAGAAATATTCCAGATTGATCTTGAACGAGGCTTTCTACTGCTAGAGGATCTGGGTGACCTGCAATATAAACCACTAATCACCGCCACTAGTGCAGAGGCATGCTTTGATCCTTTATTTAAAGTCCTTGAGGGTCTGGCACGCAATGTTGATAATGACGGCCTACCTTTATACAGCCAACATTTATTGCAAACGGAGCTAAACCTGTTCCCCGATTGGTACTTGACCCAACACAAAAACCGACCTTTTTCTATTCCTGAGCAATTATTGTGGGAGCAAGCTTGTAGCTTATTAATAGAATCTGCATTGCAACAGCCACAGGTGTTTGTGCATAGAGACTTCCATTCTTGCAACTTGATGAAAACCAATAATAACGACCCGGGCATCATTGATTATCAAGATGCCGTCAGCGGGCCAATTAGTTATGACCTAGTATCGCTACTTTGGGATCGTTATATCAGCTGGCCGCGTGAGCGTATCGAGGCATGGTGTCAACAATTTCACCAACAGCTCGAACTGGATATTTCCCCAGCTGAGTGGCAGCGGCAATGCGACTGGATGGCTCTGCAGCGTAACTTAAAAGTAGTGGGAATCTTTGCCCGACTCCATTACCGCGACAAAAAAGCTGGCTATCTGGAACTGCTACCGCGTTTCTGGGATTACTGTCTTGATATCTTGCAACGATACCCACAGTTCGCAGAACTGGCAGATCTTCTGCAGCAACAAGAGTTTCAACCTGGCACGGAAAACAATCAATGCGTGCAATGATACTAGCAGCAGGTCGTGGTGAACGTCTTAAACCTCTCACCGATCATACGCCTAAGCCGATGCTTGAAGTGGGCAATAAACCTTTAATCCAGTGGCACCTTGAGAATTTACAACGCGCAGGCTTTCGTGAGGTAATTATTAACCTTGCCCATCTAGGTGAGCAAATTAAGGCTTTTGCAGGGAATGGGGAACGCTGGGGTATAAACATTCACTATTCACAAGAGCCAGAAGGCGGACTGGAAACCGGCGGTGGTATTCTAAAAGCTCTTGCCCTGCTCGGAGATAATCCATTTCTGGTAATAAACGGCGATATATGGAGTGACTACCCCTTATATAAGCTGCGTAACCACCACTGCCCCGGCGCCCATTTAATAATGGTCGAAAATCCAGCGCATCATTCCAACGGAGATTTTCATATACATAACGGCTTACTTGCTGATGCCGGAGAAGATGCTCTTACATTCAGTGGTATTGGCATTTATCACCCAGCAATGTTTGGCTCGCAGAAGTCAGAACACTTTCGCTTGGCACCGCTATTACGTGAGGCAATGTTGGCAAATTCTGTCAGCGGAGAAAAATATAATGGCCTCTGGTTCGACATTGGTAGTGAAGAAAGACTAAACTTATCGCGCCAAAGGTTTGACCCCGGTCAAATTTTATAAACAAGAACCACAGTAATATATCCATCAGGGAGCCACTAGTCAGGCTGGGAGCTCCAAAACCGTTCATTTTATTGCGGAGTTATGTATGAGAATTAGTGTACCAAGGGAAATCTACCCAGGTGAGATGCGTGTTGCAACGACCCCGGACGTAGCTAGCCAGTTAATCGAAATGGGCTTTGAAGTAGCTGTAGAGGCCGGCGCTGGTGTAAAAGCTAACTATTCTGATGCAGCCTACAAGGCAGCGGGCTGTAGTATTGCTGATACTGATACTATCTGGAATGATGCCGAGATTATTCTGAAAGTACGCGGCCCGGAAGAATCAGAGGTCGATCGCTTGCGCAAAGATCAGCTGCTAATCAGCTTTCTATGGCCAGCGCAAAATTCAGACTTGCTCCAGACGCTGACCAATAAAGGTGTCACCGCAATGGCAATGGATAGCATTCCCAGAATATCCCGTGCACAAAAGATGGATGCCTTGAGCTCGATGGCAAATATTGCTGGTTATCGTGCTGTAGTTGAAGCTGCCCAACATTTTGGGCGTTTCTTTACTGGGCAAATTACCGCTGCTGGCAAGGTACCGCCAGCAAAAGCACTAGTTATTGGAGCAGGAGTCGCAGGCCTTGCCGCAATTGGCGCAGCTCGCGCAATGGGGGCAATAGTCCGCTCCTTCGATACTAGACCAGAGGTAAAAGAACAAATAGAAAGCATGAATGCTGAGTTTTTGATGCTGGATTTTGAAGATGAAGATGGTTCTGGCGAAGGTGGTTATGCCAAGGTTATGAGCGCGGAGTTCATCGAGGCTGAAATGGCACTTTTTGCAGATCAAGCCAAGGAAGTAGATATCATTATTACTACAGCCCTTATCCCAGGAAAACCAGCGCCGCGTTTAATTACCGCTGCCATGGTTGAATCTATGCGGGATGGTAGTGTGGTGGTAGATTTAGCTGCAGAACAAGGCGGTAATTGTGAGCTTACCGAGCCAGGTGAAGTAATTAATCATCAGGGCGTTACTCTAATTGGCTATACCGACTTACCTAGTCGCATGGCAGCTCAGTCGAGCCAGTTATATGCCACCAACCTGCGCCACTTGCTAACCGAGTTAAGCCCAGAGAAGAACGGTCAGATTGTTGTGGATATGGAAGATGAAGTAATTCGTGGCGCCACTGTATGCACAGACGGGCAGACTACGTGGCCGCCGCCAGCACCAAAATTAACAGCCGCACCACCACGCAAAAAAGCCGTGCCAGTGATAGCAGCTGAGCCAAAAGTTGAAAAGAAAAAATCAGTTGCAGGACCAATCATCGCCACCCTGCTGGCAGGAGTTGCCCTGCTTGGACTTGGCGCAGTTGCACCAGCATCATTTATGGCTCACTTTACTGTCTTTGTATTAGCATGTTTTGTTGGTTATATGGTCATCTGGAATGTATCTGCTGCCCTGCACACACCGTTAATGAGTGTGACCAATGCAATATCCAGCATCATTATTATCGGGGCTCTGGTCCAGATTAGTTCTGAGAATGAACTGATAATGTGGATAGCCACAGGTACGGTACTGATAGCCAGTATTAATATTTTTGGCGGGTTTGCTGTTACCCGTCGCATGCTCGAAATGTTCAGGAGATAGATCACATGATTAACGAAGGAGTCATTACTGTCTCATACATAATCGCTACCATCCTTTTTATTCTCGCTTTGGGCGGTCTGTCCAATCAGGAAACCGCCAGACGCGGAAACTGGTACGGGATAATCGGTATGACCATCGCCTTGGTCGCAACCATTTTGGGTGTGGTAACTAATAATTATGAAATCTTATTAGCTGCATTAGTTATTGGTGCTGCAATAGGACTGCTGGCCGCCAAACGGGTGCAGATGACGCAAATGCCCGAGCTGGTTGCGATTTTGCACTCACTGGTAGGTATTGCCGCGGTTACTGTTGGTTTTGCCAACTTTCTTGGTACTGCAGGAAATCTGTTTGGGGTTGAAAAAACCATCAATGATATTGAAACATATATCGGTATTTTGATTGGTGCGGTTACTTTCTCAGGCTCGGTAATAGCCTTTGGCAAGCTCTCTGGCCGAATTGGCGGCAAGCCATTATTAATCCCTGCACGCCACTGGTTCAACTTAGCTCTACTCCTGGCTGCTATCTGGTTTGGTTATGAATTTGTAGTGCAATCAGCCGCTGGCGATGGAATGCTGCCCTTGTTAATTATGACCGCTATCGCCCTGCTTTTTGGTATCCATATGGTGATGGCAATCGGTGGTGCTGATATGCCCGTGGTGGTATCCATGCTCAATAGTTACTCAGGCTGGGCAGCAGCAGCTACTGGCTTCATGCTGGGTAACGATCTGTTAATTGTTACTGGTGCGCTAGTTGGTTCCAGTGGTGCCATCCTTAGTTACATTATGTGTCGGGCAATGAATCGCAAGTTTCTGTCGGTAATTGCTGGCGGCTTTGGTACTAGCAGCGGAACTACCGCTACTGCCAGTGGTGAAGACCAAGGTGAAGTTGTTGAGATAGATGCAGTGGAAACTGCTGCCTTACTGGAAAATGCCAAAGAAGTAATGATTATTCCAGGCTACGGTATGGCGGTAGCGCAAGCGCAGCATATCGTTAACGAAATCACCAAAAAGTTACGCGATAAGGGCGTAAATGTTCGCTTTGGTATTCACCCAGTTGCCGGCAGAATGCCGGGGCATATGAATGTATTGC
>CAZEFU010000004.1:0-18083 GCA_964511515.1 uncultured Wenzhouxiangellaceae bacterium | reverse complement strand
TGACCAACACCGCTCAGTTCTTGATGAAGAAAAAACAGTGCAAGATAACATTGCCGATGGCAGCGATACTGTGTGCGTAAATGGCAGGGACAGACACGTGATTTCATACTTGCGGGATTTCCTGTTTGCCCCAGAGCGCGTACGCCAACCTGTAAAAGCTCTTTCTGGTGGAGAACGCAACCGCCTGCTGCTTGCTAAGCTATTTAGCCGGCCATCTAACATGCTGGTACTAGATGAGCCCACAAACGACCTCGATTCCGACACGCTCGACTTGCTCGAGGAACGACTAATCGACTATGCAGGAACCGTATTACTTATATCACATGATAGAACCTTCCTCGATCATGTTGTAACCTCAACTATCGTGTTCGAAAAGTCTGGTCAAGTAAGAGAATATGTTGGCGGCTACCAAGATTGGATACGCCAGCGCCAGCCTGAAGAAAATACAACTAAGAGCAATAAGCTGGTAAAAGTAAACCAGCCTAGCCAGACCGAGCAAGTGGCGGAAAAATTATCGTATGTAGAGCGCCAAGAGCTAGGTAAATTACCTGCTCAACTAGAAAAACTAGAAACCCAGCAAGTACAGCTTCACAAACAAATGGCAGACCCGGATTTCTACCAGCAAGACAAACTCAAAGTAGATGATCTACAGCAGCAGCTAGCTAGTCTTGAAACAGAAATCGAAAAAGTCTTTAAACGCTGGGAACAGCTCGAAGGCAAAACCTGAGAAAGAACCTTTATGATCTTTAAAAGCAAAAACCTGAGTGCTTATGAGGCTATGTACGAAGCCCAAAAAATTGCCTATGCACCAATAATATTTCAGGCGGTGAGAACTGCGCGTGAGCTGGGGCTATTAGCAACGATCCAAACAGCAAGAGATGGAATTAGCTCGCAAGACATCGCCACTGCTGTCGGCATTAGCGTGTACGGGGTAGACACCTTGCTAGAGACCGGCTTAAGTTGCGGTATTGTCGAGCAAGATGAGAGCGGGGGCTGGCGCTTGAGTAAAATTGGGTTTTTTCTTCAAAACGACCCTATGACCAAGGTGAATATGGATTATAACCACTATATTTGCTATCAGGGGCTCTACGATTTAGATAAATCTATTCAAACAGAAAAGCCAGAAGGACTAAACATATTCAACAAGCTTTGCGATAGTGACTGGGAAACAATTTATCAAGCACTGCCACATTTACCCGATGACATTCGCAATGCCTGGTATGACTTTGACCATTTTTACTCAGATTCAGCCTATCCTGCTGCTCTGCCCTTGCTGTTCAAGCAAGAAATTAAAAGCATGGTCGATATAGGCACTAATATTGGCAAGTTCGCAATTCTCACAGCCAACTATAACCCGGATGTGAACATCATCATGATTGATTTACCCGATCAATTAGCTAATGCGGTTAACAATGTAGCAGAGGCAGGTTTTTCCGATCGGGTCAAACCATTAGCTATGGATTTACTCGATCCTGATATCCGCTTTCCACAGCACCAGGATGCCTATTGGCTGAGCCAATTTCTTTCCTGTTTCGGGCATAAAGAAATTGTCAATATTCTCAGCCACGTAAAAGAGGCCATGAGTGAGAATTCCAGGATATATATATTAGAGACTTGCTGGGATCGCCAACAACACGAGGCTGCTGCATATTCGCTGGTTAATACCAGCCCCTACTTTACTTGCATGGCTAGTGGTAATTCAAAAATGTACCATTCCCGCGAATTAATGGATTGTGTACACGAGGCTGGTTTGGAAGTTGTGCAGATTCACGATAATCTGGGAATTTGCCACTCCTTGTTTGAATGCCAAATTCCAGCTACTAGCTAACAGTCTCCTAGCAGGCTGTTAACGCATTCCACCATCTATGGCGATAGTTTGACCGGTAATATACGCGGCATCTTCGGATGCTAGAAATGCAACTAAATCTGCCACCTCTTCTGCACGCCCAACTCTACCCACTGGCACGAAATTACGAATAAATTCTTTATCGAAAACACCGGCAGTCATTTTCGATTCTATAATTCCTGGTGATACACAGTTAGCGGTAATGCCACGGGATGCCATTTCCAGAGATAAACTACGCACAGCAGCTTCCATTCCGGCTTTGGCGGCAGCATAGTTAGCCTGTCCTCGGTTACCTCGGGCAGCAACCGATGATACTCCTATGACCCTACCCCACCGAGTTCTGGCCATTGGCATAATCAACGGCTTGCATACATTGAAAAAACCCTGCAGGTTCACATCTAATACCCGCTGCCATTGTTGCTGCGACATACCAGCCATAGGTGCGTCTGAATGAATCCCTGCATTACTTACCAGCACTTGTATAGCTTGCGTAGCACAAAGCTGCCCTAGTGCTTGCTCGCAAGCTTCAGCGTCGGTTACATCAAAGCTGACAACCTCTGCTATACCGCCAGAGGTTTTAATCTCAGCAGCAACTTTATTCGCCGCAGCAGTATTATTTCCAGCATGCACAACAACCGAATATCCACTAGCGGCCAAGCGTTTACAAATAACTGCTCCAAGTTCGCCACTGCCGCCGGTAACCAAGGCCTTTATTGCAGAGATGTTTGCTGTCATTGTATATCCTTTTTGCTGATTGCTATACCTAGCTCACCACTTAGTAAGTCTTGCTTATCGTCGACCGTAGATAGCAAAAATCCATACTGTAGCAAGCCTAAATCTGCTGAACCAGCAATATATTCAACCCGAACCATAATTTCAGTTGTAATAGTATCAAGGTAACGCAGCTTGCAGTTTATGTTTTTGCAGATAGCTAAAAAACCCACGCCGACTTTATTTGTATTTAATAAGGAAGAATGCAAGGCAATAGCCTGGGCTGCATATTCGATCCCACAGATGGCAGATAAACCTTTACTCGTTCGCAAAGGATTGCTCTTATCTACATGACTACTGCTAAGACAAGTTAAGCCCTGTGAGTCATGGCTAACACACTTATCTAACAACACCATATTGTCTGCATGGGGAATGCGTTCCGCAATAGCAGCTTTATCCAGAGTTATCGACACGTCGAACCTCAATGCCATTAGCTAAGCCGCCACTCAGAATAACCGAGTCTTTCTGTGGGTTTGCCAATAAGTGTAATAAAGGCAATGCTCTGGCAGCAGGGTTAGTTCTTCTTAGTTGCTCCAAACCTGCGTCAGCCATTGTGGTAGGTTCTGCATTTCTTGGTGCTGCTGAAATCACCAAAATATCACACTCTGTGTTTAAACCAACACCATTTGCTGCTTGTAAAACTATTGCAAGTGCAAGGCTATCAAAGGGTTCAATTTGTTGCTTGTAGCTTTGTGGAGGATGCGCATCACAGGCAACTAAAAGGCAAGGCTCATTGCTAAAAGATACCTGACTAACCGCTTCCAACAAAGCACTAGAAAAACTATCGGCACCACCAGCAATACTTGTTGATGCATGCATACTATGACTAGCAAGGTGCCAGTATCCAGCAGGAGCATTATGTACTGAATTATGAAAATGTGTAGGTGATACTGGTTTTCCTGACAGTGTAAGGGCGGTAAGAATCTTATCAGCCACAAATAAATCGCCATCAGCAGAAGTAAACACAGTTGATAGTTCTTCTATTGCTAATGGAGCGAATAAATTATCCAGAGCATCTTGGGCTGCAACCATTGCAAATTTAATATTTTCAGTTAGGCGGCGGCGCTCGCGTGAGGATACTCCAGCAGGAACTAAGGACGGTAGCTCCTGCGATTCTGGGGAAATTTGCTGGCGTAGATATTTTTTACTATTTTGCCAACCATGCAAACCAGGCCCGACTATACCAACACTGGCAATGCTGATTCTTATTGGCGGCATAAATGCTTTACTGCTCATGTTTTAATGCCTGCTGTAGTAGCCAATATTAGCGTGGCATTTGAACCCCCAAAACCAAAGGAGTTACTCATGGCAATCTTTGGGCCTGGCAGTGTCTGCGAGCTGTTAGGTAAATTTATCTGTGATTGAATCTCACTATCAATACTCTGCGTGTTTAAACTAACCGGATAAAACTCATACTGCAAAGCGAGAGCCGCTATCAAAGCCTCAACTAAACCTGCAGCACCGAGTGTATGACCTGTGAAACCTTTAGTTGAGGAGCAAATTACAGATTCAGACCCGAAAACCGCAAGCATTGCACGATCCTCTACAAGATCGTTAACTTGCGTTCCTGTGCCGTGCAAGTTGACATAATCTATCTGCCCTGCCGATAAGCCGGCCATTTTAAGTGCCGCAAGCATGGATCGAATAGCACCAGCTCCTTCAGGGTGAGGCGTTGACATATGCCAGGCATCACTACTTTCACCGTACCCAAGCAGGCAAATCTCAGTTTCATCATTTAAGGGCTCCACGATAGCAGCTGCCATCGCTTCGCCTATACTTATTCCATCACGGTCTTGATCCGCTGGCTTACAAGCTTGTGTGGAAAGTAATTGTAAGGAGTTAAAACCATGAAATGTCATCTGGCAGAGGCTATCTACACCAACAACAATTGCTGCATCGCATGTGCCTGTTTGAATATGTCGATTAGCTGCCGCCAAAATTTTAGCCGATGAAGAACAGGCTGTTGAAATAGTGTAACCAGGGCCACTAATTGCCAGCCTCTTGCGTAAATAACTAACTGCAGAGTACATATTATGAGTTCGCAGGTAATTAAAATCTAATTCTTGCCCATCAATAGAGCGTTGCTTGAAGGCATCTTCCGCTGCCTGTATACCAGATGTGGATGTTCCCACAAAAAGCCCTATACGCTCACCCCCATATCGCGCTACTAGCTCTTTACAAGCATCCAGAAAGCCATCTTGGTTCAGACCCAGCTCTAGTAAACGATTATTGCGGCAATCCCACTCGGCTAAATCAGCTGGGGTTTCTTGCTCATCTGCGCTTGCCACCCGGCCCATCCAGGTATTCAACCCAAGAGCATCAAAATCACTTTTACATAAACCTGATTCAGCCTGCTGTAGCTTTTCAAGATTGGCCGAAATACCCAAGCCTAATGCTGTTGTCATGGTATATGAGCTTATTCCAACAAGGCCTGTAGGTTCTGCGGTATGTATCATAAAGATTGTTCTTTCAGAAGTGAGAATTCATCTTGCTGCATTATTATCGCTGCTAGCCAGGAGAAAATAAATGCAAGCGTTACACCTGCAACCACTACTACACCAATAGATTCGAGCACACGAATACCGGAAATAGCCAATAGCATAAACACAATAGTACTTGAGCACAGGCAAAGCAATAATGCATGGAAAGTAGCAGCGCGTTCTTTCTTGGATTCAAATTGCCGTGTAAAAAACAGGGCATAATCTAACCCAAAGCCAGCAACTAGAATTAACCCAATTAAATGCAATATATTTAAGCTGCCACTAAGCTGCAAGGCAAACCAGGCAGCTCCAATAATTGCACCACCAACAGCCATACTTATACCAAGCACCCGGGCGGGTTGTCGCAACATCAACATTAAAACTAATATTGTTATGCCAGCTGAGAATACTAATAGCTTGCTAAGCTTTACACGAAACATAGCTAATGACTTACTTATCTCAGTGCGCGGCTGAACTAGCCAGGTAGTCTCTAAATTAAGATTGTCTAAGCGTGATTGTAGCTCGTCTATATTTTCCAGGCCTTGCAGCCTGACTATTCCTGCATAACCAGAGTTTTTATTACTCTGTATCTCGAACAATAAGCTATTTACCCAATTACCAAGAGCACCCTTTGAGAGCATATCGGCAGTTAGAGCAGGCAAAAGTTTACTCTGCGCCATATCCGCCTGAAACTGATCAAAGCCACTGCTAACAAATGGAGTGCTAGCAATCGCCTGGGACATATTCTCTGCTAATACAGCAGCAGTTGGTAAGTGTTTTTGTACAGCTAACTGTCTGTTTTGCGATGGCAGAAGCGAGGCTGCCATTTGCCAACCCTGCAATAACCCATCTTGCTGTGCCTGCTTTAGTATCGGGAGCAAGAGCTGTTGCTTATCAAGCACGGTATCAAGATCATCGGCATATACTAAAACTTGACTACCAGCATCAGCTAACTGCAAGCGCTCTCGCATCTGTTGTTCCTGTGTAATTAGCTTATCAGGAACAGGGCTTAGAGCTGTCAGGTCATCTGACCAAACTATTGAGCGTGTCAAAAATGATGCTGCAATGAGAATTACTACAGCACATAAAATAGTTAAAGGTACTGCTGGAAACTTCGGCCAAGTAATATTCTCAAGCATATTTCTGCCCGTTACTTGCATCGATTTTACTGGCAATAATGTTGTGCTTATAAGAGGTAACAAATACCGACTGGCAATAGCAGCGGCTATTAAGCCTGTAATCGAGAACACACCAAGTCTGGCAATTCCCTCAAAGTCAGTCCAAATGAGTGCTGAAAATGCAAGTACAGTTGTTACTACGCCAAGCCTCAGGGTAGGCCATATTTTTATCCCAGAATCTTCCAGGCTCTGCCCTGCCTGTTTGTGACTAAGCAGGTGAACTGGGTAATCTAGTGCAAGGCCTAAAAGTGTAACTCCGAAGGCCATTGTCAAAACATGCAGAACTGGATAAATCAACGAACTGATAGCGGCCACAAACAAGACCCCGATAATCACAGGTAATGCTGTCATCAGTAATGCTTGCCAACTTCGGTAGGCGCATAAAACCAGGACTGCAAGCAACAAGCCAGCCAAAGCAGATAAGCGAATACTAGCAGCACGGGTTTGCTTGCTGGTCTTTAAGGCGATTAGCGGCATACCGGCAAACTCAGCCTGCAGCCAGGGGAACTGAGCACGAACATTAGCTATTGAGTTCTGTAAGTCTTGCCAGGCTACTTGTTGGCCTGTAGCGTCCATTCCATTGGCAACTGATTCTGCCACCAATAGTGCTGACTTGTTACCAGGGCTAAACCAAACCCCTTCAAGCTGATTAATTTGCAAGCCCACGGATTCAGATTCAAGCTGATTTAGAGTATTTAGAAAACTGTTTACGGGATCTGCGGCAATCAGTTCCTCAGTAAACGCGGCCGTTGGCAAGGATAGATCATCAAGGCGGTCTTCCAGGCTCTGCCTTAAACCCGCAACTGAGAAATCCACAGTCGAATTACTTAACAGGTAGCGGTAGCGAAATAGTAATTCACGGCTTTGTGAGTCAATAAACTGACTATTATTGCGAACTGTTCTGAAACCCTTGCCAGCAAGTAAATCTTCAGCAAGGGCTTTACTGGCATTTGCTAGAGATAATTCCTGCCCTGGCGTATCTGAGCTTAAAGCAATCATCCACAAACGTGTTGCCGGGCCCTGGCGTAACTCAGCTTGCAGAACTTCCTGTTTGATGTTGTCTGCTTGCGGTAAAAAAGCACTTAAATCAGTTTGCCAATTGCTCCGGGTAAATAACTGTAAGCTAGCTGCTAGTAACAGTATTGCCCATAAAAGCAGCTGCCATGGTTTGCTAATTACAGGGCGCATATTTAGTTTTTACCTACAATCAGGGTATTAGTTATGCTGCCATTGTTTTCTTTTACAGTTACGCCTACTACTAGCATTTGCCCCAATAACACAGAGAATCCGCCCTGTATTTCTATGTATTTAATTTTTTTGGCCAGTGCAGAAGATTCTGGCACTAACTGCAATTCCCATTTGTGCATATCACCAGTGAGGCTCAGCTTATAGTGATTTTCTAATGCAGACAGGTCTCCAGCCAGGGTTGCCCGCAAGGATTCAACAAACCCAGCCATAGCACCGAGTTGTTGCAAAGAATAATTACGCCGCTTACCACGCTGCTCGACCATCACGCTATCTCCACGAACCTCATAAACTGCAGGCCGAGGAAGAATAATCCGGCGAATTAAGGTATTTGGGGCAATAAATTCAAGTTCACCACTGGACTCAAGTGGCCTGCGACTTAAACGTGTGCTGCGAGTTTCAGAATAACTAGCTTTACTATCGCCAGTAGCGGCTAATGATTGCATTAGCTGATTCAGGGTAAATTCCTCTGCATGCTCCGCTGCAGACACAGTACTTGTTAGCAATACAAAAAATAGAGTCACTATAAAAATGTATTGCCTTAGATTAGACATTATCGTTTTGGTTATCCCAGAAAGAATAGATATTAAACCAATTATATGGGTACTTCTTTGCATATTCCGCAAGTTCGTTTACATAATCAAGCGTAACTTTCTGCATCCAGGCGGTACGGTCTTGTCTTTCAACCTTAGATACAGTGCTCAACTGCCGAAAATATATTGAGTAGCGATTAGCTCCTGTATAAATCCCGTAAAAAGTAAAAATTGGCACCTGCAATGCCAATGCCAGTTGAGCTGGTGCCATCGGAAATTCAACCTCGCCCCCAAGAAACTCACACTGCATAGACTTTTCATTTCCGCATACACGATCTCCAAGAAGACCAACAAGGCTACCGTTATCAATCGCCTCTTTCACCCTCAACATGGTGTCGGGCTGCTCAACCGGAATAATAATCTCTGCTAACTCGGGCGCCATTTCATTTAGCATTATCGATATTTTTTCTGATTCATCCTGACGCATTAATATGCGCAAACTAAAATCGTCAGCATGATTCTGTATGCCGGTTGCACGCATAATCTCAAAGCTACCCAGGTGCGAGCCCAATAACAAACAACCCTTGCCATTTGCCAGGCAATCGAGCACTTCTTGTGCACCTTCTACGCGAACATCAAATTCTGAAAGCCGCCCGCTGAAGAGAAAAATGCGATCTAGCAGTGTAGTTGCAAAGGTATAAAGTTGACGATAAGTGTCACGCCAACTGACTTTTCCGGGTAAAACTCTAGAAAAATAATCTTTTGAAGCTTTGCGGGTTTGCGCGCCGGTAAGTAAAAAATACAAAGTGATAGGGTAAAGAAATAACAGGCCTACACCGCGTCCAATGTGCCTGGCAATGGCACTAATCACCCGCATCAAGAATAGTGATCCGCGTTCTGGCTTTTGCTTCCAGTGCTGCTCACTCATGCTCGGAATCCGTATTCTTAACAAAATAGCTAAACTGACCAGTCGCAATTTCTTGCTTCGAGTCGGTGTGAATGCAAAAATGCAAATTATCACCTGCAGATTCAAGCACTACCTTAACCGCTACTTCTGCTGATAGAGCGTGCGAGAATTTGGCTTTAGAGATTTTACTGATTGTCGCTCCCGGATACTCTTGTTCGAGACAGCTTTGTAACATTTCCAATAAAATTACAGCTGGAACAAGCGGTTGGCCTGGAAAGTGCCCAGCAAGACATGGATGGTCAGCTGGAATACTATATATCGATTCAAGTTGCATCCCCACCTCTCAATTCCCCAAGTAATTTCAATATATCGTCTCTGCTTAGTTTACCAACTTTATTGCGCGGCAATGCATCAAGAATATATATTCGGCGCGGCATAAATATTGGGTCTAGCCACTCACTCAATGATTTTCTAATTACAGACTTATCAATCCCTGGTGCTACAACTAATGCCTGCAGGCGCTCTTTCACTGTGCCAGTATCTGTGGCTACAAACACTCCATCGCTAACTCCGGGTACTTCCTGCAGAAGATTATTTAGATATTGCAATGAAATTCGTTTGCCAGCCACATTTATACGATCGCTTGCACGACCAAGAAAACGGAAGCTCGCAGGCCTATCAGGGATTAATTCAATCTTGTCATCAAGTATAGGTTTATGCGGTAAATGCGATGCTATAGCCTGCCATATGCCTGCAACTGGTTCTAGAGAAATGCCAGGATAGAGTCGCCAGTTGCTTTCATTGGTAGTTCTTCGTGTAGCAATAGATGTCATCTCGGTGGAACCAAAAATCTCAAATACTGGCACAGACCACGTCTCCTCTGCCTGCCTTGCTAGTTGTTTAGAGAGCGGAGCGCCTGAGGATATAACCTGGTGCAGGCCTCTAAATTTCAAACCACTATCAAGCATTGCCTTTAAATGTAAAGGAGTAGTCACCAGGCAAGGTCTAAGTCTTTCTGAGTGCATGGCTTTAATAGCAGAACTGATATCTGCTGGATAAAACAGATTTTGTGAGTACAACTTTATCCCAGCACTAAATGGCATAAGCACCATTGTCTCAAAGCCATAAGCATGCTGCGGGGGCACAGTTACCAGCAAGCAATCTTGCTGGCCCAACTGTAAACGGCCTTGCAAAAGTTGTGAGACAGTTACCAAGTCGCCCCAGTTTTTACGGCTTTCTGTTGGCTGCCCCGTGCTTCCAGAGCTAAACAATATAGCGACCATTTGAGCGGAAGGGATAGATGGTATTTCTGCGGGCTCAATGCATTGCAGGGTACTGATAGAAGCTACATCAAGGTAAACACCAGGTAAATCTGCAGGTTTATCCAGTACATCATCATAAATTACAATTACAGACTGATAGCGCTCTACAAGCTCATTAATTACACGCTCTTTGTTCGTGGTGGGTAATAACACAGCCCCACCGCTTATTGCGACTGCTGCAAATGCGGTGATGAAATTTTCTGGTCGCCGACAGAGAACAATAGCAAAATCAAACAGCTTAAATGCTTCCAACTGCTGCTGGAAGTGGCTAACACCACTAAAAAACATTTTTCGACTACAGTTCCCAGCAATATCATTTGGAAAATAAAGCCAGTCTTCATCTAATCTCGATGATGCGACAGAAAACATATCAATGGTCATTTTGAGAACCGCAAGACCTGTGCCATTTTTATCCCCCGTATTCGTTTAAAAAACTCCTTCATAGTGTAGTTCATCTGCTTACCTATCAGGTGCTTCCTAAGATTGAACTCAAAGACAAACATCAAGACGATGAGCAAATACGATAAGAAATTAGTAAAAAATGACCACCATTGTAAACTTGCAAGAATCGCAATTGACAAACTTGCAAGTCCCATCAACAGAAAAAATACTGCCCATAATTTGGTAGCCAGGCGTGTGTAGTTAAGAACATCTTTATTCAAGTCAGCTGGTTCTACATTTCTCAATATACATGCCATTTGTGTAATCAGCGAAACCTTGCCATCGCGTAGTGACATTGCACTCAGAGCAAATAAGGACACATAAAACAACAGCGGTATAAACTTGATAGCTAACTCAGGAATATATTGTGCAGCAATTACCAGCAGCAGAGCCACACTTAGCTGCAGCAACATCATGCCCGACACCTTGGCCTGGAGCAGAAGTTGGTGGCCCGCTGTTATAAATAACAACAAAGCCAGCCAGTATAAACCTAAGCTAATATGCTGGAAGTATACTGCAGCGTGAAGCGCTAACGGATAACTGAAATAGAGTAGCGATAACAGCTTACTCATTCGTTTAGATTACAAACATCAGGCGGTTGTACGGTTTGTATCAATATACTCAGACAGAGAACGGAGGGTAGAAAATATTTGTTGGTTGTCAGCATCATTTGCCATAATTTGCACGCCATAGCGCTGAGCTATTGCAAGAGATAATTCAAGCGCATCAATCGAATCGAGCCCTAATCCTTCTCCGAAAAGGTGCTCATCTGCTGCGATATCTTCTGCTTGGATATCTTCCAGATTCAATACTTCAATAATCATTGCTGCGATTTCGCGTTCGATAGACACTGGTATTTCCTTTTTTTTGCTGTTTAATGCTACTGAAGCAATATTTCAAGTCAAATTATACAACTAGAACCGTGTGCCTGCTAGTCGAACATGTAATAATCAGCCCATAATATGGTGGATATTTGAAGTTGAGCATGCAAGAAAAAACCAAGCCCTTAAACCAGGCGGAGTACGATATAGCAATTATTGGCGGCGGCCCAGCTGGCACCACTGCGGCTACTTTTTTGGCTAGAAAAGGATGGCGGGTATTACTGCTCGAGAAAGATAAGCACCCACGCTTTCATATTGGTGAATCATTGCTTCCAATGACACTACCAATACTTGAAGAACTAGGTGTTTTAGAGCAAATAAAATCTATTGGTGTGATCAAATATGGTGCAGAATTTAATTCACAAAACGAAGCTAACCCCCTTGAAACATTCTATTTTTCTGAAGCACTTGATAAAACACACCCACATGCATTTCAGATTATAAGGTCTCAGTTTGATGAAGTATTATTCCGAAATACACAGTCGGCCAATGTGACTGCACTAGAATCTTGCAAAGTTACTTCTGTTGAGTTTCCTGATGCAGATTCAGTAAGCCTTAGCTATAGTGACGAGAATAAAGAGCAGCATCAGATTAGCACCAAATTTCTAATCGATGCCAGTGGCCGGGAAACTTTTCTTAGCCGCAGGCTAAGACTGAAACAGAAAAGCACTCAACATAATTGCGCCGCTATATTCGGCCATTTTCGCAATGTTACCCGCCGCGAAGGCAAAGATGAAGGCAATATTTCCATCTACTGGTTCGAGCACGGCTGGTTCTGGGTGATTCCTTTACGCGATGGAATTATGAGTGTTGGTGCGGTCTGCTACCCAGAGTATTTAAAGCAACGAAAAGTGCCAGTTGCTGAGTTTCTTCAGGCAAGCATTGATCTAGTACCTGAAATACGCCAACGCATGCACGCAGCAGAGGCTATTGGAGACATCCAGGCTACCGGCAACTTCACCTATAGTGCCAGCAAAATGCACGGAGAGCGCGAGCAAAACTATCTGCTACTTGGTGATGCTTATGCGTTTATTGATCCGGTTTTCTCAAGCGGAGTACAAATTGCGATGACCGGCGCCAAACTCGCAGCCGAATGTGTTGATACAATACTTCAAAACCCCAGCAAACGCAGTAGTGCGCTGCGAGCTTACAGACAGCAAATCGGTTCAGCCTTGAGTACTTTTTCATGGCTTATCCATCGCTTTAACTCACCGGTAATGCAAAAGCTATTTATGGCGCCAGGCAACCAATTCAGAATCAAAGAAGCATTAATCTCCTTACTAGCTGGTGATCTTTATAGAAACACACCAATAAAGTCCAGGCTGACTATGTTCAAATTCATATATTATGTAAGCTTCGCCCTTAATTTCCCCAAGGCATGGTTAAATTACAAGCGCCGGAAGAAAAATATCGATACAAAGTTTACGGGCGGGACTACCCCACAAGATCAGTGACTATTAGAAGCTGAAACCAAAAAGCAATTTAGCTGAATTGATTGAATCATTAGGTTTTTCAATTCCGCCATTAGATATGTGGTGGTAACGCAATTCAATAAACTTTCTTTTACTAGAACTGCCTTCGCCACTTCGAAACTCAAGCCCTGCTCCGAGCTGATATGTCCCTTTCAGGTTTGAAGAAGTACCCGGAATTACTGCCTGTGTATAAGCAGGGCCGCCTCCAATAAAGAAATATGGTTGTTTATTGGGGTTGGCAAGCAAATGCCAGGCAACATTAAATGTAATGCCAGCCATAGCGGCGTTGTCTGGTGTGTAAATCCAACTAAGCGGTAACTCCACCAATACAGATTTTCGGTTAAGCCAGCGCCCCTTGCCCCTGGTTTTAGACTGTGGGCGCTGATGGCGGATAATTACATCCAGAGTTTGCACCTGCTGATAAGTATTTGCCCAACCATCTTTAGAGCTACCAGCCCCAAAAAGAATTGACCAGCTATTTGCTGGTTCTGCGGCTGCCGCATTGCTTATAGTAACAACTGCTATGCATAACGCCCAGTAAACAAACTTTGAACGTCTCAAAATCAATACTATGTACACATAAGCTTTAACTGATTGGAGATAGCATTACTCAAATTAGACATCCAACTACTTGCATTTGGGTGAATTCGAGGCTGGCCTTTTTTAACTACATACTTGAGGTTTTCAGAGCTATGGTAATTTACATTAAAACTGTCACCTGAGTTAGCAACACTAACTCTCAAGGTATGTTTTCCACGTACATTAATATGCCCCTTAACATCCTTTTCCGAAAAGTCTCCTGTCCATCCAAGCTCAGTCATAGCCGCACTAATTCCTTGGTTAATTTGCTTCTTGCTAAGCTCACAATTTAGAGAAACTGTTGGGGGATCAACCATTGGCTTTGCGCGACGAGCTTGCGCCTCTGGGGCAATGGTAATGCAGCCAATGAAAAACACCATCACTGCAACAATCTTGATTATATTACTCATAAAATCTCCTTTTCCTATTTAAGTTATCAATGTAAAGTCTTGTACTAAATGGCATTAACAGATAATTTTCTACTCTGTTAACTTTTTCGCCATCCGTCTATTACCAGTAAGTTTAGCAAATAAGCGGCCACACCAGTACCAGTGTAAATATAATGTTTCAACTACGATTTTCCAAAATACAGGCAGTAAAGAAAACTTTTCTTCCGCGGCTAAAAGTTTTATGTTGATGCCCATGCCTTTCGCGAGGGTAGAAATTCGCTGTAAATGGTAGCGATTGCTTATCAGTACAGAGTTCTCCTGCTGGTTAATCCAGTCTCTAGCCTTACGCAGGTTATCTAGAGTATTTATCGACTCTTCCTCACAACGAATATACTCAGAAGAAACACCTTGCTCTTGTAAATATAGAGCACCAGCCGTAGCCTCACTCACACCATCATGGTGCATGCCACCAACAATTAAAATGGGAGTTTGTTTGTACGTTAGTGCCCGCTGCAGACGCTGAGCATAGTCAACACTTACCTTGCCATCTTTCAAAGCATGACCAGGTATTACCAAGGCACTGATCTGCGCCCGTTTAATGGGTGTACTTATCGCCCTTTTAATAATTGTAAATGCAACCCACAGGTGGCTTAATCCGAGAGTGAGGATTCCTACAAGGATCGACAACGGCAACATCCACATTGCATCTCGATCAATGCCTCTAACTGCCACGCTCTGCAACATCGGCCTGATCGTTGATCGGTAAAGACCTGGCAAATACATCCACCTGGAAAATAAACGCTTACTGATCATTTTGGTGATTTTGGTTATATCTTCAGCACCTTTAAAATGACTAGCACGAAGATCTGCAGAATATATTGCTGGAATTGACACTGGAAATGTTTGAATACCCTGCCAGCCAGCCTCAATTAAAATCTCGCTTTCAAAAACAAAACCTCTTTCTTTGCTCACATCGAGCTGTAAGTCTCGAAGAAAGCTAACAGGATAGAGCCTGAAACCTGTTTGCGAGTCTTCAATCGGATACCCAGATGCCCACGCAACCCAAAAATTAGCAAAGCGATTAGCGCGGTATCGAGATGCTGGGATTTTATCTTTATCGTGTAAACGCGAACCAATAATGATTCTGCCTGGATGCAGCTTAGCGGCAGCAATAAACCTGGATATATCTTCAGGCCTGTGCTGTGTGTCTGCATCCAAGCAAATAACCACATCAGCATTCCGTGTCATTGCCCACTGCATGCCGCGCCACAGAGTGGCAGCCTTGCCAGAGTTAACTTCATTACGCAAGGAAGCTACGTCTAAATCTTTAATCAGGGCTGATGTTTTATCGCT
Organism: uncultured Wenzhouxiangellaceae bacterium; assembly: GCA_964511515.1. Classification (GTDB taxonomy): domain Bacteria; phylum Pseudomonadota; class Gammaproteobacteria; order Xanthomonadales; family SZUA-36; genus SZUA-51. The sequence continues at coordinate 2,686 of CAZEFU010000004.1, read as the reverse complement.
AGAGCCATCATCTACGACAACAATATCAAGCGGCATATCATCGCGAACTTTAAGCGTGCGCAACACCACTTCACGAATGCTTGCAGCCTCGTTATACGCTGGAATAATTACTGCAATTTTCAAGATTTCCCCTGCATAAGATGCTTGCTCTTAATTGGCGTCCTCGGCAGGACTCGAACCTGCAACCTGCTCCTTAGGAGGGAGCCGCGCTATCCAGTTGTGCCACGAGGACGGGTTGTGGGTCAATTATAGTTCAATACTTCAGGACTTATTAGTTTGCTGTAATGCCAGCGATAAAAGTCTCTGGTAGAGATTTTCTTGCATTGCGCTTGCTGAAGTTAACTGCATGCGCTCAAACTCCTGTTCATAGTTTTGCACAGCAAGCGGTTTGAACATTGCTTTGATTATCGTTATAAACAAGCCAGTCTTGGATTTAGTAGATTTCTTCAACCACCCCAATGCTTTAATCAAGCGTAGCTCAACTGTGGAGAAGTCACTGCCAAATGGCCATTCCGGGAAACTGCCGTTGTTTATTCCATGTTTTAATCTGGTTTTTAGACCAGCTGCTGTGTTTTGGCTATATTCTGCTGGTATTGACCAGCCCTGATCGAGTTTGCCGAACTGCTTGGCAGTGCTAAGCAAATCTTCCTGAAAGCGAGAATCGGCAATGCAAATCATCGCCTTGATGCAGTCTTCATCTGATTTTCCGCGCAGCATTGCAATGCCATATTCGGTAATTACAATATCGCGCAAATGTCTAGGTATGGTGTCATAAGGATAGGTCCAAACGATATTACTTTTAATGGATTTGCCGCTGCCGTGGGTGCTGCGTAACATTAATACCGAGCGCGAGTCTGGTAATGCATGTGCCATAGCGACGAAATTGTATTGACCACCTACTCCGCTAACCACCTGATTATTATCAAGCCCGTCGGAGGCTGCAGCTCCCAACAAGGTTACTTTCATGGTGGTATTTAGAAAACGAGCTTTTACCCGCTGAGCACGATCTAGTTCTTCGCCACCATAAAGCTCATTAATTTGGCTAACTGAGGTCATTTGGAATAAGTCGCGTTCAGCTCCTTGCAGGCTGCGCAGCCAAGTATAAAAATCAGCGGAGCCAAGAAAGAAAGCTGCATGAAGTACTGCCGCACCTTTAATTTCCTGATCAATAAGCAGTGCATGCTCACACATAGCCAAACGATTTTCTGGCAGCCGAATATCAGTAGCTAAATATTGGCCGTCTGCGCTTAACCATTGCTCGTTTTTATATTCAACATCTGTACGGACAATGCCCAGACTTTGCAGACGTAATAGCTGCTGTTCATCCAAAATCGGAGGCAGTATTTGCAGCTTACAGATTTCTTCAAAGAATTCCGCATTAACTACTGGCGCGTGTTTGCCGGAGCCTATGAACTTGTGCAATGCGGCATCTGGCCATACTTTGCGTTTTAGAATTCCAGCTTTATACAAATGCATAAAGCCATCCATAAACATCTCGGATGCTGCATATAAGCCTGTAGAAAACTTGCCTAATTCTTCTATGTTTAAGTAATTATAACGATTACTAATATCGCTGTTTGTGAGTAATTGCTGGTAAGCAGCCGGGTCTTTATGGCGCTGGCATAATGCATGCACCAAGGCATCACTGAGCGATCCAATACCAATTTGCAAGGTTCCGCCATCTTCTATCAGGGTGCTGGCATTTAAACCAATTGAATGATCCACCAAGCCTACACTACCGATAGGTGGGGCGAACAGTGTGTGCTGTGTTTCGGAATCATCAATTATCAGATCAAAGAAATCACTGCACCGTTCTGCAGCACCTGTCATAAATGGCATGTTGCGATTAACAACTGCGACTACTACTGGTCTTTTGCTGCCCCTGCGTTGAATAATATCGAGTAAATCTTGGGTTGTATCTGGGTTGGAGCCTAAGCTATAAATTAATTTGCCATCACGTTGTTCAAGCCCAACCATCTGCACAATCACATTAACCCCTCTATCAGCCATATCACGGGCAGCGTGGGTGTAGTTGGAGCTGGTGTAATTTCTTTGTGCCGGGGGATTTTTCAGAAAATTACCAGATTGCATATAAAACTCGGCAACACTGGCATTTGCTGGTATCTGTTGGCTTAACTGGTCTTGAATATGGAGTAAATCAGGGTAATCTTCGCCAAAATGTTGCTTCAAAAATGGCAACAAGAAGCGTTTTTCAAGAAATCCGCCAGCAGCAGGTAATGCTAAAGAAAGAGCAGTAAACAAGTCTAGTTCGAATGAAGAATCCTCTCTAGCTCGCTGCCAAAGTGCATTTAGCAGGTGATTTGACTTGCCAATACCTAATGGCGAGGCAACTGTCAGCTTTGTTCCTGCCCGAGCAATAATTTCATCAACAGCTAAAGAAACACTGGTGCAGTAGTGAATTTCTTGTTTATGTATAGAGCTTGTTGTCGGCATAAATTACATTTTATAGTAGTCTTGCAAGTTTTTCTTTTTTCTCTGTCTCTGCGCTTTATAAATTACGCAGAATATTTGATTTAGCGAGCACATTTATATATAGTTACAAATGAAACTAAATTTCAAGATACTAGTCGAATTCACTGGAATACCCACTTTTTGGGCATTCCCACTTCAAATCTGAGAGACAGGCTAATGACTACTGCTAGCGAGAACTACAACCCACTGGGAT
>CAZEFU010000003.1:13162-18385 GCA_964511515.1 uncultured Wenzhouxiangellaceae bacterium | reverse complement strand
CCCGACAACATCAATGTCAGTTATGGCGATCTGGCAACAGCAATAGATAACGCTATGGCAGCGCGAGCTATTGGTACTGCGGTTGGACGCAATCCTATCTCATTGCTGATACCCTGCCACCGGGTAATTCGCAAAATGGGGGTAATTGGTGAGTATCGCTGGGGCAGTGAAATTAAAATGGCTTTACTTGGTAGTGAAGGTGTTCAATCACAGAGCTGATTGATAGCTCCATCTTTAGCCCATGACTGGGGTTGATCCAGCCAGTTCAAAAACCTAGTGACCACCTCATCTACAGGTTTAGCCGGGTCCTGACTGCTGGGCATCCAGGCTTTGGCGCGCAGGCTGGTGCGCATTGGGCCGGGATTGACTCCGGCAACCTGGATATCATCCTGCGCCAGTTCACCTGCCAACTGCCCAACCAAGGCTGCAAGTGCAGCTTTGCTTGCACCATAACTGCCCCAGTTAGCTTCTTTCATGGTGTTTAGATCTTCTAGCAAGAAAATTAATTTGCTGCCTTCAGCTTGCTTCAATAAATCTGCACAGTTACGGGTTAACAACCAAGGACCATTGAGGTTGGTTTGCATAACTCTGAGCCACTCAACTGGATCTGTGTGCTGCATTGGTGATAGTGCGGTAAAACGGGCGGCACAATGAACCAACATATCCAAATGACCTATCTGCTCGGTAATAGCGCTCGCCATTTGTGTGTATTCATCAATACTTGAGGTTTCCAAATCTAATGGATAAATAAGTGGCTCGTAAGCAGATTTAGCCTGAATACTATCAACTAGTTGATCAAGACCGCTGACATTATTATCCAATAATATTAATTCTATACTTTCATGTTTTGCACGTTTAGCCAATTGCTTGGCCAGTTCACTACCGAAACCACCTGCGGCCCCAGTAATCAGTATGTTTTTTGTTTTCTCTTTCATGTTTTTTCTACTTGAAGTATCTTCAGTAACGAATTATAAGCCTTGCTAGGGTCTTCTGGGAGATTGGATTTAATCACGCCGGTTATCTGGCCTTTTGGCGCTACGAATCTGCCCGAATCGAGCAGTAGATTCCGGGTTCGCCTATTCGACGCCCCGGAAAGACGGCTTTGAGTAATCGCTCGCCCGAAAAGACGGTTGTGAGTAATCTCCTGTTCGGAAATACGGTTTGAAAAACAGTGGGAATAACACCTTGATGAAGCTTGAATAAACTCCAACGAATTTCTTGGTAAGATACTCAGCAAATGCCTATTTATGAATACCAAAATACCACCAACGCAAGCTGCGAATATTGCCGTACTGGATTCGAGCGCCTGGAAAAATTAAATACAGATAGGCTAACTGCCTGCCCACATTGCTCTGCCCCATGTAAGCAAAAAATTTCAGCCCCCAACTTGCACGCTGGCAATAGCGATTTAAAAGCTTCTAATCTGGAGAAAAAAGGCTTCACCCAATACCGCAAAGTAAGCAAAGGTGTGTATGAAAAAACAGCTGGTAAAGGCCCGAGAATCATCTCTGACAAAGATTGATGTTTAGCTAATCTACTGCTCGAAACTATACTATTTGATTTATTGACTGCTCCCAATTCTCACCATCAAAAGCTTTAATATTAATAGCTTTAATTGAATCTCGATTTAAGCAGTTCACATTTACACTATAAGCTGAGGGGTGAGAGCGCGGAATATAGAATGATTTCACGCCACAGTGTTGACAAAAAAGATGCTTGGCAGTTTTGGTATTAAAACGATACTCAGTTAGTGAGTCCTGACCTCGTAATAGTCGAAAATCTTCACTAGCTACGATTAAATGCAGAAAACCTGTGCTGCTACAAATTGAACAATTACACGAGAGCGCCTCAATTGTTGTTGCAGATATAATTTCAAAACAAACTCGCCCGCAATGACAACTACCACGGTGTGTGGTTTTATCGGGCATCTAACAAGCTAATAATATCGGCCGGTGTGTTGAGTAATTGCACACCTTTTGCAGGTTCACCATAACCCCAAGCAACATGGTAACCTGGCATTCTTGCTGCCTTCGCCGCTTGGGTATCGCGCATATCATCACCAATATATATGGCTTCTTCTGCACTAACACCCAATAGTTTGCAGGCTGCATATAAGGGATCAGGCCAGGGCTTGGCGCGCGCCAAAGTATCACCGCAAATTAAGCAGGAGGAACGCTTGGTAAAACCTGCTGACTGCATTACCACATCGCTAAAGCGTTGCGGTTTGTTGGTAACCACGCCCCACGGAATAGCTAGTTTTTCAAGCTCGCTAAGCATTGCTTCAATTCCAGCAAAAGGGATGGTGTGCTGGTAAGGATTGGCAGCATAATAATCAAGCAGTCTTTGTTTGCGTGCATTAAATTTCTCCGGGTTAGCTGGCATTCCAGCTTCAATTAAACCACCTGCCCCTTCACTCACTGCGAAGGCTAATGCTCTGATTTCCAGATCATCCAAACCCTCAGTATTACGCACATGGTTAAGCGCTGCTACCAAGTCGCGAGCGGTATCCAGAAGCGTGCCATCGAGGTCGAAGAGTACAGCCTTAATCTGCATTCGACTTGCGTACATGCATTAAATAATTAACTGCTACCGAACCACCAGTTTTAACGCTTCGAGTAGAGGGGTTATAGTGCAAACCGCGGATATCCATTACTTCCATGCCTGCAGCTCGAACCCAAGCACCGAGCTCAGATGGGCGGATAAATCTGGCGTATTGGTGGGTTCCCCGAGGCAATAAGCGCAACAGGTGCTCAGCCCCAACAATTGCTGTGGCAAAAGCTATTGGGCTACGATTGATAGTACTAAAAAAACAATCCCCACCTGGTTTTAGTAAGTTCGCACAAGCTGCTATTACCGAGGCTGGATCAGGTACATGCTCAAGCATTTCCAGACAAGTAATCAGATCAAATTCTGTTGATTTTTCAGTCGCCAGTTCTTCTACTGTAATACAGCGATAGTCCACTTTAATCCCAGATTCCAGCCCATGTAACTTGGCAATTTTTAACGATTTATCAGCTATATCTATAGCCATAACTTTGGCGCCAGCAGCAGCCATAGATTCAGATAAAATCCCGCCACCGCAACCTACATCAAGAGCATTGCTGCCACTAAGCGAGTGTATTTCTGCAATATAATTTAGTCGCGCAGGGTTAAGATCATGCAACGGCCTAGCATCGCCATCCGGATCCCACCAACCACTGGCCTGAGCTTCAAATTTCTGCTTCTCCTCAGGGTCGAAATTCACTGTTGGTTTTTTCATATTTTCAGTCATGCTGTTTTCCATTGGCAATTCGGTGCTCTATACGATATCGCTGCAAGCGCTCGCCCCACTGGTCAGCACGGGTACTAATATCGGTGATATCCATGCGTGGCAGTTGCCGTTGTTGCAAGATATGCTCACCTGCTATCCATACATCACTCACTTGCTCGCGATTAGTGGCATAAATAATTTGTGAAAGCACATCATGTACTGGACGCGACTCAGGACCGCTAAAGTCCAAGGCGCAAAAGTCTGCCTGCTTGCCAACTTCAATCGAGCCAATATCATTTTCCATCCCCAGGGCACGAGCTGCATTGATGGTGATCATCTCAATTGCATCAGCAACTGGTAAAGCATGGGGGTTCTCACTTATGCCTTTGGCCAGGAATGCCGCTGTGCGTGCTTCACCCAAAAGATCCAGGTCATTATTACTGGCTGCTCCATCGGTGGCTATACAGACATTAATGCCAGCTTGTTGCAGTTTATGTACAGGACAAAAACCACTGGCTAATTTCATATTAGATTCAGGGCAATGCAATATATGCACCCCACGCTCAGCCAATAAAGCTATTTCGTGCTCACTCACCTGGGTCATATGCACAGCCATTAATTTAGGACTCAACAGACCTAATTTGTCTAGGCGCGCTAGTGGTCGTATACCATGTTTTTCCATGGCATCTTCTATTTCCCAGGGAGATTCCTGAACATGCATATGAATGGGTATATCCATTTCATCTGCAAGCAGGCGAATCCGGGCTAATTGCTCGTCAGTAACAGAATATGGGGCGTGCGGGGCAAAGGCTGTACGCACTAACGGCTCATTGATATAGCTCTGATGTACTTCAATGCCACGCCGGAAATATTCATCTGCATCACTGGCCCAGGTGGTTGGCAGATCAATTATTAACAAGCCAACCGTTACCCGCATACCTGCCTTAACTGCTACCGCAGCTGCAATATCGGGAAAGAAATAATTATCATTGAAACAGGTAGTACCAGAACGCAACATTTCGACAATAGCAAGCTCCGTACCGTCACGCACAAAATCAGGCCCGACCCAGCGAGTTTCTGCTGGCCAAATATTCTCATATAACCAATCATGCAGGGGTAAATCATCAGCGAAGCCGCGAAATAATGTCATTGCGGAGTGGCAATGAGTGTTGATCAAGCCCGGCATCAGTACATGCTCACCCAATTCAACTCGGCGCACATCAGGCCAACGCTGATCTGCCTGCTGCTGGTCAACAATTGCTGAAATTTTATCTCCGCTAACTGCAACTAAATGATTCTCAAGCACTTGGCCACGCGGTACCACTGGCAATAGCCAGCGAGGGGCGATTAAATAATCCGGGGTAATATCAGCTGCAGACACTTAAAAATACCTTAATCTTTAGCCCTGGAAGCATACTCACCTGAGCGGGTGTCAATGCGAATTACTTCTCCTTCTTGAACAAATAATGGAACCCGCACTACTGCGCCTGTTTCCAGGGTAGCTGGCTTGCCACCACCGCCAGAAGTATCGCCGCGCACACCAGGATCGGTTTGAGTGATTTTAAGATTAACAAAATTTGGTGGCTCAATACTCAGCGGAGCGCCGTTATAGAGCATGATGGTACAAACATCTTCTTCTTTTAGCCATTTAATTGAATCACCAACTGCCACTGTATCAGCAGGATACTGCTCGAAGCTGTCTGGATCCATAAAGTACCAAAAATCGTCATCTGTATAAAGGTAGCTAACATTGGTTTCAAATATATCCGCTGCCTCTACGCTTTCACCAGACTTAAAAGTACGTTCAATAACCCGCCCTGATTTAAGGTTGCGCACCTTAACCCGGCTAAACGGGCATCTATCTCTCAGCCCAAAACACCTGCTCCAAAGCCATTTTGTTTACGAGTCAATAACCGCCTGAACTAGGAAATTTCAGTTAATAGATAATGCTCTTGTCCTTGCAATATTTTGAT
>CAZEFU010000003.1:0-13152 GCA_964511515.1 uncultured Wenzhouxiangellaceae bacterium | reverse complement strand
GCCTGCCCTTTACCCGGTTTAACGAATTCATTTTCAACAATGTTATAAGGATCACCATCGATCATGATCTTTAAACCACTGCGAAATTCGCTGGTTGAATAACTGGCCATTTATCTCTCCAATATCACTATAATTAAGTAACACATTATAAGGGCTATTTGATGTCTACTTCAGGCTCCATTAACAAAGTTGCAGAAAAAAGCATCTATTCTGAGGTTAAATGGCGCCTCGTGCTTAAACAGGCATGGCGAAAGCCTGCAGAATTGCTTGAATATTTGCAGCTCGATCCAGATTTACTCAACAAAGTATCGAGCCAGCAGCAACAGTTTCCCCTGCTGGCACCGCCTGCTTTTGTCACGCAAATTGAAAAAGGTAATCCTCAAGACCCGTTATTTTTGCAGATATTTCCGTTTGCACAGAAAAAGACAAATACAGCTGGCCTGCTCCGTGATCCTGTAGGCGACCTAATAAGTCATGCTAGTCCGGGTTTGTTGCATAAATATAATTCCAGGGCCTTAATTATCACCACCGGTGCCTGCGCTATTCACTGTCGTTATTGTTTCCGCCAGCATTTCCCCTATTCCAGTGCCACCGGAGCACGCAACGACTGGCAGCAAACATTAAAATACCTTGAGGCCAACCCACAAATTAATGAAGTAATCCTTAGTGGTGGTGATCCCTTGATGCTGGATACCAAAAAACTACAGCAAATCACCGATAGTTTGAGTGGGCTTGCTCAAATTACAACACTGAGAATTCACACTCGGATGGCAAGCTGCCTCCCAGAAAGAATTAATCCTGCGCTAATTAAGTGGCTTGCAGAACTGCCTTTTGCAGTTGTTGTGGTCCACCACATAAACCATCCGCAAGAAATAGGCACACTGGCAAAACGTGCATTTCAGCGCTTGCAATCTTGTACACAGATACAATTAAACCAATCTGTTTTGCTTAATGGAATCAACAATACAGCAGCCATACTTTTGCATTTATCGGAAGTATTATTCACGAATAATATTCTTCCTTACTATTTACACCAAATGGACCCAGTTGAGGGCGCTGGTGATTTTATTTGCACTGATGAAGAAGCCTTGCAATTAATTAACGATCTACGCCGCAACTTAGCTGGATATCTATTGCCAAAACTGGTGCGTGAGGTCTCAGGAGAGGCTGCTAAAAGCCTAATATAATTCTTCTTTTATCAATCATACTTTCTATGATTAATCATTATCTTAGAGAAATAATTGAAAAAAGTACTGTAACCTTCTAAACTGTAGTTAGGATCCATAATTGATGTAAAAGGATTTGCACAATGAGTAACTTTAGATTATTAGTAATTGACAACTCTCCAGAATCGGCAAAAGAGATAATATCTCTGATGAATGATTCCGGTATAAATGTGCGTGTATTATTTGCTTCAACGCAACACGATGTTGACTCCATTGGAATCGATAAAACCCCAGATATAGTCATTATTCATCAGCCTGATGAAAGTGATATTACGCTGTCTGCAATCCAGGAATATTGCCAAGGATTGGCTAATATAAGCAGCTATATACGCTGCTCAACCGCTGAGCAAGATGTAATCAAAAGCGCACTAGAGGCCGGAATTACCGGTTTTCTGGATATCAATCAGGACGAGCGCACTGCCCAAACACTCAAGCGGGAACTAGATAATCGTGGGGCTTCATCCGAATTACAACAACACCAACAAGTTTTATCCGATATTGAAGACCGCTACAAGCTTCTGCTAGAAAGCTCTCGCGACCCAGTTGCCTATATTCACGAAGGTTTTCATATTTATGCAAACCCTGCCTACCTTGATTGCTTTGCTATAGAGAATTTTGCAGAACTCGAAGGGGCATCAATCCTGGAGCTCATAAGCCTGGACAAGCATGAAGGCGACTTCCGCAAGCTCTTAAAACGAGTTAACAATGGAAATTTACCGGATCATGAGGTGCAGGCTATATGCAACCACAATGAAATGGCTATTGATCTTGAGTTTTTAACCGCCAGATATAAAGGCGAGGCCTGTATTCAACTTTGGGTACATGAACGCAAAGTTGATAATGAAATGCTTGAAGAACTTGAGCATTTACGCAGCCACGACCCATTAACAGGCCTGCTAAACAGGGTTGATTTTCTGGGTAAGCTAGAACTAGCAGCAGCTAATAAGAACTTAAACAATAGCGTATCTGGCTTAATGCTGATCGAGGCCGATCAAATAGCAGGAATATCTGAAGACCTGGGTGCACAGGGAACCGATGCCCTGTTAAAAGAAATGGCGGGCATTATCCGTGAAACCAGCGGCAGCGATGCTGCTTGTTGTCGCTACCAAGATTCTACCTTTGCGATATTGCTGCAAGCTCCTAATAAACAGGAGTTTGAACAACTAGCCGAAAGAATCCTTAAAAAATGCCGTACCCATGTGTTTCATTTAGGCAGGCATACAATTACTGCTACCTGCAGTATCGGCCTTACATATATTGGGCAAATGCAGTTTGATTCCGACCAGCTAGTTCAGCACTGCACCACCGCTTTACAATCTGCGCAAGCAGAAGGCGGCGATCGCTTCAGCCGCTATCGCCCTCAATTAACTACGGTTGATGACACCGAAGATAAAGACCAATGGGGCGAACGCATTCGCTATGCGATTAACCATTCGCACGAAAATATGTTGATAATTCAGCAAGCAATTGTTGATGTAGCCGACCCTGACCAGGATATGTTTATTGAAGCCTTCACCTATATTCTGGAAGGTAAGGAAGAAATTGCACCTGCAGTGTATATGCCCGAAGCGGAGAAGCACCAACTGGGAATTGAGATAGATAGGGCGATATTACCTGAAATTCTGGGAATGATAGCCCACCCAGAATCTGCTACCGAAGTAAGCACATATTTCTATAACCTCAGCCAGGGCTCAGTGAACGACTCTTCTTTTCCGGTATGGTTAAGACAGCAATTTGAAGCCACTGGTGCCGATAGCTCACGCCTGATACTACAATTATCAGGGAGAGCTATCTCCAAGAACCTCAAACCAGCACAAAACCTATTGGGTATTCTCGGAACCTTGGAGTGCAAATTCAGCATCTGCGAATTCACCCATGAAACCCGCATGTTAGCTGCGCTACAACATTTACCAGTCAGCTTCCTGAAGCTGGAATCTGAGCTAACGCAGAGGCTCTCCAGTGACCCTAAAGTTAGCGGCCAAATTGAGCAAATAGTACAGCAGGCGAAAGCCCACAATATCCAGGTTATAGCTGGAGAAGTTGAAAATGCTAGAGAACTCTCAACTATCTGGTCTACTGGAGTTGAACTGGTCCAAGGTGACTACTTAAAACACAAGTCCAGAGTTGCAGGCCAGTAATTCCAACTGGCAATACCTATTGCGGAAGGTTTGCCCCCTCGCCTAGTGGGAATCTGCACTTAGGCTCGTTGCTCAGTGCCGTCGCTTCATACTTGCAAGCCCGCTCAAATGATGGCAAGTGGTTACTGCGCGTAGAAGATATTGACCCGCCGCGAGAAATCCCCGGCAGTGCGCTCAATATAATCCACGACTTACAAGCATTTGGAATGACTGCAGATGAGCCAATTTTATACCAAAGCCAAAGATTGGCAGCCTACCGAGAGCCTCTTGAATTATTGCTCCAGCAAGGTACGGCCTTCCGTTGCAAGTGCAGCCGCAAATCACTACCACAATCGTGCAGATACCCAGGTCACTGTCGTGATCTTAAAACCAATGGTACCTCTGTTCGCTTAAAGCTTAACAATGAACCCACTGTATTTATTGATGGCCTGCAGGGCAAGCAAAACCACAATTTGGATCAAGAAGTTGGTGATTTTATTATCTGGAGAGGAGATGATCTGCCCGCATACCAATTGGCTGTAGTGATAGACGATCATTATCAGGGAATCACTGAGGTTGTGCGTGGCTGCGACCTGCTTGACTCAACTCCCCGGCAGATCTGCCTGCAACAGGCACTGGGAATCACTAGCCCGCAGTATTTGCATATACCAATAATTACTGATGAGAGCGGGCGTAAACTCAGTAAAAGCAGCGATGACGACCCTATCAACCAACTCAGTCCACCACTGGCAATAAAACTTTGTTTGGAATTGTTAGGACAAATCCCACCACAAGAGATTGTTGAACTAGAGCAACTTTGGAGTTGGGCAATTACCAACTGGCAGTTAAAAAACATACCCGCACAAATTACGCCAATACAGACAAACTCATACCTGTAAGCCTAGCCCGAATGCGCCAAAAAACACAAGCATTCAAACATCTATTTCATGTTTCTCGATTAGAATTAAGGTTATACTCTGCCCATTACTTAGCTAAGATAGTGCATTCATGAATCCAGGTTTTTTAAAATTTGAACAGCCCATAGCAGAACTGGAAGCCAAAATTGAAGAATTGCGGCATGTGGGCAGCGATAACGCTCTTAATCTTGAGGAAGAGATTCAGCGCCTACAAAGCAAAATGCGGGATAAAATGGAAAGTATTTTTAAAAATCTGTCTCCATGGCAAATGACCCAGCTATCGCGCCATCCGCAGCGCCCATATACCTTTGATTATGTCGAATTACTGTTCACCGATTTCCAGGAGTTACATGGTGATCGCGCCTTTGCTGATGACAAGGCCTTGATCGGCGGCATGTGCCGCTTTGGCGGTAGACCTGTAATGGTTATCGGCCAGCAGAAAGGCCGCGATACACGCGAAAAAGTACGGCGTAATTTTGGCATGGCAAGACCTGAAGGCTACCGCAAGGCACAACGCTTGATGGAATTGGCCGAACGCTTTTCTCTGCCAGTACTAACCTTTATCGATACTCCAGGTGCCTACCCCGGGATTGGTGCCGAAGAACGCGGTCAATCTGAGGCAATTGCACGTAATCTTGAAGTGATGTCTAAGTTAAGCGTACCAATTATCTGCACAGTTATTGGCGAAGGTGGCTCCGGTGGCGCATTGGCTATTGGTGTGGGCGACCGGGTAAATATGTTGCAATACTCAACCTATTCGGTGATCTCTCCCGAGGGTTGTGCATCTATTTTATGGAAAGACGCCAAATATGCAGAAACAGCAGCTCAGGCTTTGGGAATAACATCAGATAGAGTTATGTCGCTGGGTTTAATTGACGAGATTATCCCCGAACCTGCCGGTGGCGCGCATCGTAACCCGGAAGAGGCCGCAGATAACATCGGCAAGGTGCTGGAAAAACAACTAAGCGAGCTTATCAAGCTCGATTCAAGCGAACTTCTCGATGCTCGCTATAAGCGCCTACGCAGCTATGGCAGATTCAGTGAATGATACAGACCTTCATCCAGCAACAAAATCTGAGCAGCTAGCTGAACAACTACTTGCCTGGATTAAAACCAAGCAAAGCATAAATAAATTCGAACGCATTATAATTGCCTTTAGCGGTGGTGCCGACTCCAGCGCCTTAGTCATGGCACTTAGTCAGATCCGCAAGCAACTCACAATGCCACTGCTGGCAGTCCATGTAAATCACAAATTGCACAGCGATGCTGATGACTGGCAAAAACATTGCCAGAGCTTCTGTGCAGATTTAGAAATACCAATAGAATGTATTCAAGCCAATATTCAAACTAGCAGTCGCCGTGGACTGGAAGCGCTTGCGCGCGAGGCACGTTATGCCGCTATGGCCAGTATCGCAGGTAAAAACGATCTCTTAGTTACCGGACAACACGCTGATGACCAAGCTGAAACTCTGCTCTTGCACCTGCTCCGTGGTAGTGGTGTTGATGGCTTAGCCGCAATTCACAGCCTGCGCTCATGGAATAATGGCTACTTGGGTCGCCCGTTTCTACATTACCCTAAGTCCCTGCTAGTAGAGTTTGTACAGCACTATCAAAAAGACTGGATCGAAGATTCAAGCAATGAAGAGCTGCAACATCGGCGTAATTTTCTGCGCCGCCGAGTACTGCCTGTACTAACTGCAGAATGGCCACAAGCAGTTGCTCAACTAAACCAAACTGCCAAGCATTGCCAGGAAGCCCAGCTTAACTTATCCGACCTAGCGACAATTGACCTCAAGCAACTTCAGGTAAATGCTCAGGACATGCAACTAGAGCGCCTGCCCTTAGTAGGGCTCTGCCAGCTCCCAGCTCGTCGCCAGCGCCTGCTATTACGCAGCTGGATTCGTCTGCAAGGTTGGCTGACACCTGGAAAAAAGAAACTGGCAGACTTTTTAAACCAGTTACAGCAAGCCAGTATTGATAGCAGCTGTGAGATGCGCTGGTTACAACATCGAATGGCGGTACATGGCGATTATCTTTACCTCGACGCCAGCTTTAATTCTATAGAGGATGAGAATATTTACCCGTTTACTGAATTTCCTGAATGGCTGGGTAAGCTCGTCTTTAATCCGGAGATGAAAAATTCGCAGCAGAAATACCATGTAAGTAGTCGCTCTGGTGCAGAAGCAATCAAATTAGCCGGCCGTAAAGGCAGCCAAAGCCTCAAGAACATCTTCCAAGAAGCTAAAATACCCACTTGGCTACGCCATAGCATTCCCCTGTTATGGCAACAAAAGAAATTGCTGGCTATCGGAGATTTGTGGCTAGATGAAGACTTTGCTACGGACTTGCAACGAACAGGCCTTGAGTTTAGTTGGCAGCCAAATGAAAAAGCATGGCAGGTTTTTCGAGATGTTATAATCTCTACTCGACACAAATAAACAAATCAAACCATGAGCAAAAAACAAAACGGCACCGCCACAAACTTCGAAAGCAGCATTAGCGAGCTTGAACAACTGGTAATAAAAATGGAATCTGGAGAACTCAGCCTGGATGACTCTTTAGAGCAATTCCAGCGCGGCGTTGAACTAACCCGTCATTGCCAACAGCTGCTTGAAAACGCCAGATTAACGGTAGAAAAACTAAGCGATCCCGAAGATCAAAGCAGTGCAGAACCTTTATAGCGCGAGTTAAGCCCGATTATGAATGTGCTCCGTAATAAAACTTGGAGCCCTACCACTAATCTATTTAATTCGATTAAGGCCACCAGAGTTACTTCGCAAAGATTGTCTAAAACAATCACCTCTTAGCCCTCGGTTTCATTCTGGTGGCGTAATTACTGCTAACAATGCTGAAATGGGGCCTGTAAAAACAGGTGGCGGCAACTGGCCGAAACATGGCCTATCAAAAAACAACTCCGTACTACACAAATTCAACAAGGTGAAAACTCGGATCCTATCGAAAGCAATCACACGCTGTATTAATAAACAAAGAGACTACAGGTGCCCTGTAAATCTCAGACCACCTTAATTCAATCTTAAAGTATAGCAACGCACTTCATTTACAGGCAATGTATTCATTTGCGCATTCAAAAATACAACTGAGTTTCTCGAGGTTTACTGTGGTCATATCCGGAGTGCCACTGGCAGTTTTCTTGATATTCATTAGTTGGTCACTGAGGCCGGAAAGTATATTTTTTTCCGCGCAACTACAATTACACTCAGAATTCGCTAAATCAATCTTAGTATTTTTAATATATTTTCGGGTCCAGATTTTTCGCCATTTCCAAGACTGTTTCGGAAACAATTTTTGTTGCTGACTGGAAAACCAAGCCCCACTAGCTTTTATAGCAAGGATGCCTATTAAGGTCAGCACGGAAATACTCAAAAACATTATGATTAGAACAAAGAACATTTTATCCCCTTGCATATTCCAATGTAATGCAAATTGATACTACGAGCATAAACTTATTAACGGGTTTAATAAGCGTATACCGCCACAATTCTGAAACTTGGGTAGCAATTAGATTACAGGCGGTTAAATACTCAACATGAGATGTTCGATTCAAAATGGCTAAAGACATGCCTAGTGAAAAAAGTTAAAGCCGTTTACTTCAATGAGTAATAAGCTTAAATACCTTGATGCTAAGGCTCTGACCACACTTGGATACCTTGCTATTTTCGGAATGGATCGGCAGAAAAACACCCCAAGAAAAACTCGCAACTGGAAATCATCGAGTGAATTATTTTTAGGACTTCAGGTTGATTTACTCTCAATACAATTAAATTGTATATATTGAACGAATCCAAGACCTTTTTAACTTGACTTACTTAAAGACTCTGCGCAAAACCTTCATAATTGGCAAGGCCAAGCGCCACTTCAGGGGAACACTGCCCCAGTTTCGCTGCACCACTTCAAGCGATTCCTGATAATGAATATCAGTATTATTCGCAGTTTTAGTTTCTGGGTGGGAGCGTGAAGCTGCTACAAAATGCTTACTATAAACTGGCTTTTTCTGAGTTTTGTAAAGACGCCACCATAGATCATAATCAAAGGCCAACTGCATCCGCTCATTCAAGCCTCCTGCTGACTCCCAGGCGGCTCTAGTAAGTAGTGTTGCTGGCTGAGCAATAAAACAAAAATTGGCAAATATTCGCGGAATAAAACGCATGGTTATATAGGGCGCAAGCTTTTTACCAGATTCTGATATGGTCCAACAGCGTCCGTATACAAAGGGACAATTACTCAGGTGTTTAAGTTCCTGCAGTAACTTTGCCAACCCTTGTGGGTAATAAATATCATCGGAATTTAACCAACATACATATGGTGCCTCACCTTGAGCAATACCTTCGTTTATTGCAGCTGCCTGGCCAGCATCAGGGTGGCTGCGCCAACCAGAGAGCCTTGGTTCCCAGCGTTTAATGATTTCCAAAGAATCGTCAGTTGAGCCGCCATCCATAACAAAAACCTCAACTTCTAAGTTTTGTTGAAAAATCGACTTCAGGGCAGCATCGAGATAACGCCCTTGATTTAGGGATGGTACAGCGATTGTAATAAGTGCCTTTCCCAAGCTCAGCCCCCTGTGGTTTTTGCTTGGTTGCTGAGAAGCTGCTGGTATAACTGTGCAATTGCGCGACCTACTACCGGCATCTGGAACATTTTCTCGAAACGCTGGCGCCCAGCCATACCCATTGCTGGGAGCTGCTCAAGATTCCCAGCTATTTCAGTTAATTTTCTTACCAAATCAACGCGGTCTCCAGCTTTGTAAACAAAGCCAGTTTTATTATTCACCACAACCCAGCTCATTCCAGAACCAGCAACATCACTAACAATACATGGTTTTCCAGCGCTCATTGCCTCAAGTAAAACCAAGCCAAAGGCTTCGGTTCTCTCGATTGAGGACAGGCATAAAAGGTCGCACTGGCTTAATTTTTCATCACGAAGTGAGTCTGAGAGTTGCCCCAACAGGCTAACCTGCGACTCAACACCAAGTTTGCGTAACTGTTTGTCTAAAACGTCTCGAAGCCCACCACCACCGATAATTTCCAGTTGTAAATCAATACCCTGCTTTACTGCTAGAGATATTGCCTGGAATAAGTGTGTATAGCCTTTATAATAAGAAAGACGCCCCACTGAGAGCAACTTAAGTGTGTTGGAGCCATCACGGGGCAGCTGTGTATAGGACGATGATGGCAATGCGAGCGGAATAACCGTGATTTTATCGGCATAATTCCTTAGAGGGACGCTCGATTCTGCATACCTTGGGGATGTTGCAATAACTGCTTTTGCTTTGCGCAGCACTGCATCCTGAAATTTCCGGTACAGAGGATAAAGTAATTTAATGAAGCGCGGAGATGAATTATCGAGAACATCTGAATGCCAGTGGATAACCCAAGAGATTTTACGCGCTTGCGGGATAAATAGCCCCCAGAAGGCCGCCACGTTGGGGCAATGTATATGAATTATATCTGGTTTAAATGTTTTTACTAATCCTCTATATTTGAACGGGAAACCCAAGCTTAGTGGCACAAATGGAATATTTCCAAAAGTTTTCATCAGATGAATATCTGCACTCTTGAAGTTAACTTTAGATGTTTTCTTTCCTGGCAAATGATGATGTGCAATAGCAGACACTGAGTGCCCTTGTTTAATTTGCTCTGCAATCAGATCACACATGAAATGCTCAACTCCCCCAGCAAAAGGCAGGAAATTCTTACCAATATGCAGGATTTTCATTGTCCAGCAAGAATCATGTGATAAAGCCGAAACTTAAAAAGCAGGGATAGTCTCTGTTATAATCTGGCATAGTTTCAATATATCGTTTAAACAGATACATTGTATCTGATTGTATTTGGAATAAATACGCCAAAAAGATGCTGAGGGGAATCATGCCGTTATTGGCAACAGGGGTTTTAACCCTAGTGCTACTGTTTTACTCTGGCTACGCCTTTCGGGGTCAGCAGTGTACAACAGTCAGCGAAATGATAGCAAGTTCCTTCCTTTACTCAATGTTGATTGCTTGGGTGATATTTCTGCTTGCCTATTTTCTTGATCTTGGTTCACTTTCATTGGGTCTCTTGATTGTCGCTGTTACGGCTGTTGGATTCTGGCGCGGACAATATAGAAAGCTTGATATTTCATCACCTTACAACAAGAAAAAGTGGCCCCTAAACATATTGCTAGTACTGCTTGCAGGTGTTTTGCTTTACTTCACATACCTATATATCCAGAAATTCTATACACCTGTGTTTACTTTTTGGGATGCGCTGGCCTCTTATAACCACTGGGCTATTGAGCTTTCAGAAGGCAAATATCAGGTTGGCGGCGCTGCCTACCCTATTTTATATCCAGGTCTGTGGTCATTGCTTTATCGGCTCCAGGATGATCCAAGCTTTTGGATCATCAGTAAAGCCAGTCTGATTGCAGCACCTATCGCCTTATTTATCTATAGTTTCGCGCTCTCGTTAGAGCGGCGCTCACTTTTTCCAACAATCTTTATCACCAGCTGCGCGGGGCTGATAATTTTTCGCACTCCATACTTTCTCTCTGGGATGATGGATATTGCTGTGGTAATGCTAGGGATGCTCAGCTGTTTGCTATTATGGAAAGAAAGTACTGAAGAGAAGACTGGGAACCTGTCACTGCTGGCAGCCGGAATAGCTAGCCTAGTAAAACAGGCAGGACTTGCCTTCCTGCTGCTAGCAATATTAGTGAAATTAACAACTAATAAACCAAAAACATTTCTTGCCCTCAACTGGAAAGCCGTGCTTACAGCAACCATGCTGCCATTGAGCTTTCTTGCATTCTTTCTCTATTACAACGACATCCTGCAAATTCTAAATTCATTCCGCGGTTTGCAAAAGGTGGCCGAGAATGCAGCTAACACCAGTGAATTAATTCCTCAGGCATTTTCATTGGTATACAATTTTTTACCAATGAAAATCACTCTCCCATTAGGAGCCATACTTATAACTGGGATTTACCTTTCCACGCCACAGCTGCGCTGGCTATCGGTATACAGCTTGATTATTGCCGCTGTAGGTTTTCTTATCTGGATGCTATTTAGCTCATACGATGTAAGAAATGTTTACTGGTCGATAATGCTGTTAATTTTTGCAGCCTCGATCGGACTTGATGCATTGATAGGCAGAATTAGCCAGTTCATTTTCAGAAATAAGCCCACTATTAACCCTGCGGACAAGGATCATAAAATCCAGATATATGGACTGAAGTGGCTTAAACCGTTAATAATCACCCTGCCTTTGTTTAGCCTGCTACCAATAGCTCTACTTGGCGAAGACCGCTTGCAGATGGCTAACATCATAAGCCGAAATGAATCTATTCCAACTACTCTCCGTCCCATGTTTGAACACCCTCCTCCTGGGATGCCCCGAAACTTTATAGTACTGACAAACGTACAAACCCTTGTCTGGGTGCCTAAACTACAGGGTCGGATTGAGATTGATTTATTCAGGGGAAAATACCAACGAATCCGTAAGAAACTTGAAAACTCAAAGGCTAGTGTTTTATTGCTTAAACACCTTCCGGATGGCGGCGATTATGAAAATGTACAAAAACTCAAAGAGGATGAATTGATTAAGCAGGTAGTTGATTCTGAACTTTATTCTATCTATATAATCCAACGCTAAGCCAACGTAACTTATGCACACACTCATTCTTATCCCCTGCCATAACGAATCTGCCAGCATCGGTCATCTGTTGGACGAAATTAAAGCATTACACGAACACCTGGATGTTCTAGTTATTAATGATGGCTCTACAGATGACTCACTCGCAGTAATTCAGCAACGCAAGCACGTAACCTTACTGAGCCTCCCCTACAGATCCGGTATCGGCACTGCTGTGCAAACAGGTTTCCAATGGGCACTAAAAAAAGATTACGATGCCGTAATTCGGCTTGACGGCGACGGCCAGCACCCACCAGCTGATATACCCAAACATTTGAGTACGCTTCAGTTAGGACAGGCCGATATGGTAATTGGCTCACGCTTCCTTGAAGCACATGAAATTGGCTATACATCAACCTTTCCTAGGCGTATAGGAATTTATTATTTACGCCATCTACTGAAGTTACTCACCGGACAAATGGTGTATGACCCAACATCAGGCTTTATCAGCTGCAACAGAAAAGTCATTAAATTATTTGCTGAATACTATCCCTACGATTACCCAGAGCCGGAAGCAATACAATGGGTTAAGCAGTGTGGTGGCCGGATTGTTGAAATTCCGACATCTATGCGCAAGCGACTTGCTGGGAAAAGCAAAATAACCTCACTAGATAGCCTGTACTACTTTATTAAAGTAAGCCTGGCGTTACTATTGTTTCATGGAAGAACACATCCCGGAAAATATAAATGATTTCACTCAAATTGCAAATAACCGTAATTCTGGCAGCACTGCTATTATTAATTATTGTGATTCACGGGATTCGATCCAGAAATTTACAATTGAAGCACTCAATACTGTGGATATTTCTTGGAGTTATTAATTTACTCTTTGCGCTTTTTCCTGGAGTCACTCTTTACTTCACGAACCTGATGGGAATTGAACTACCAGTCAATGCGATGTTCCTGACCTCCATTGTTGTAGCCTATTTGCTAATCCTGCAATTGAGCATTAACAGTTCTGCAAATGAGTTGAAAAAAAGAAAGATTGCGCAAAAAGTCACGATTATCGAAGCAGAAGTTCGAGAACTAAAACAGCAACTAAAAACGCTTTCTGAAAAAAAACTATAAGGATAAAAGACAGACACAGCCTGTATCGAAGACCAAAACAGCCCAGAGACTGTGTGTTGATCATACAAGGGTGAGTTAAGCCGTACGACTGCATGGATGCAGGAGGTAGAGCAATGCAGGAGCAATTGCCGAGGCAAAC
>CAZEFU010000002.1:0-19531 GCA_964511515.1 uncultured Wenzhouxiangellaceae bacterium | reverse complement strand
CACTCAGAACTGCGAAGTTATCGCCTTCTTTGATAAGACCCATGGCAATACCAGCAACTGGAGCTTTCAGAGGCACGCCTGCATCCATTAAGGATAAAGAAGTACCACAGACTGAGGCCATAGAGCTGGAACCGTTAGATTCAGTAATTTCAGAAACAACCCGCAATACATATGGGAATTCTTCAATAGTTGGCATAACTGCCTGAACGCCACGCTTAGCCAGTTTGCCGTGACCAATTTCGCGCCGTTTAGGGCCGCTCATAAATCCGGTTTCGCCAACAGAATATGGAGGGAAGTTGTAATGCAGCATAAATGAATCTTTATACTCACCTTCAACCGCATCAATAATCTGCGAGTCTCTGGTGGTTCCCAAAGTAGTCATAACCATTGCCTGAGTTTCACCACGGGTGAATACTGCCGAGCCATGAACGCGTGGCATCGTGCCCACTTCAACAAAGATTGGGCGTACAGTGGTTAGGTCGCGGCCATCAATACGAGTGGCTGTGGTTAACACCTGCTGACGCACAATGTTTTTCTCAATTTTGTAAAGCATCTCTTTTACATCACCAGCAGATGCCGCATTTTGATCTTCGCTATCGCAGAGACTGGCAATACATGCATCGCGGGCAACTGAAATTGCATCGCGGCGAGCCATTTTATCGGTGTTGGTATAAGCCTGGCGAATTGAATCAGCCGCTGCCGCTTCAACTTTAGCCAGCAGATCAGCGTCGACTTCCGGAGTTTCCCAAACCCAACGCTCTTTGCCACACTCTTCAACCAGCTCGTTAATAGTTTGAATAGCAACCTGCATTTGCTCGTGGCCGAAACTTACCGCACCAAGCATTACTGATTCTGCAAGTAAGTTGGCTTCAGATTCAACCATCAGAACTGCGTTGCCAGTACCAGCAACAATCAGATCAAGATCAGAATTTTCTAACTGGCTAGTAAGAGGATTAAGTACATACTCACCATCGATATAACCAACGCGAGCAGCACCAATTGGGCCGGCGAATGGCATTCCAGAGATTGCCAGTGCAGCTGATGCACCAATCAGAGCCAGAATATCGGCATTAACTTCAGGGTTACACGACATCATCGTAGCAACAACCTGTACTTCGTTCAAAAAGCCTTTAGGGAATAACGGGCGTAAGGGCCGGTCAATTAACCTTGAGGTTAGTGTTTCTTTTTCTGTAGGCCGACCTTCACGTTTGAAGAATCCGCCTGGAATACGCCCAGCTGCGTAGAATTTCTCTTGATAGTTAACCGTTAACGGGAAGAAACTCTGCCCTGGTTTGGCTTCACGCCGACCAACTGCAGTAACCAATACTTTGGTATCTGCGCAAGAGACCATAACTGCACCATTGGCCTGACGAGCTAAGTTTCCGGTTTCCAGAGTAATACTGTGTTCACCGAACTGAAATGTTTTTGAAATTTTTTGCATGGGTTTTTCCCGTAATTAAATTATCTGTTCCAACTTCCAATATAAGCTCAAACACCTTATCCAGGGTATTTAACAAATTATGATCAAATATCGCGTAGAACCTTGGTTTTACAAATAAATTTCTGAAGGCATCCCATATCAATGATTATGGGTAACTGAAGAAATATTGCTTGTGGAATCAAGGGGCAAGCGAGATTGATCATAATTTGTTAAATATCCTGGTAATTCGAGCTTCCTTAAAAAAACGCTTCGGAGGTTGCCCTGCGAAGCGTTAGATTTTTGACTACTACCCTTAGCGACGTAAACCTAAGCGTTTGATCACTTCCCGATAGCGTTCTACATCTTTACGCTTGAGATAATCGAGCATACTGCGACGCTGATTAACCAGCCGCAATAAACCACGGCGAGAATGGTGATCGTGTTTGTGGGCTTTGAAGTGACTGGTAAGGTCATTAATACGCAGGGTCATTAATGCAACCTGAACTTCTGGAGATCCGGTATCGTTCTCTCCGCGGGCGTAATCGGCAACTACTTTTGCCTTATCTGCGACTGTTACAGTCATGGTTTGTACTCCACTTGCGTAGCGCCAAGTCAAGAATTGAAAGGCATTCAATCCCACCAAGCGTACGTGCTATTTAATAATAAATTGAATTTCGTTAATACCCCAATCGAGGTAACTACAAAATCGATGAAAAGCCTCCACCGAACGGGTAATTATACAGACAAAAATCGCCCCGAACAAGTATTTGTCCGAGTTCAGTACCTATGAGACTAATCAAGCAGCCTTCAGCAAGTTTTCATAATAATTCAGCGCAAAACCAGAGCTAGAGTGGCAACAACGATAGTAGATCCTCTGATCAGAACAAATTGAGTCAGTTCTTCGTTCCCACGCAGGAGCGCGGGTATAGCCAGTATGGATTGCCGACCTTCCGCGTCCTGCTCACGCCCCTCACCCGCGCCTATGCAGGCGACGCAGAGGCGTGGTAGCTACGATGTTATAACTTCTTATTGGCTATACACTTTTCCAAAATAGTCTGACGAATTTCTTTAAGACTGCTGCCTTTTCTGAACTCACTGTCTAATATATAAGCGTATACCATCGGCGAGTCCATATCTCGCATAGACTCTGGCAATACCAGGGGATCTCCGCCAGACTCGCCTAAAGCCCGAACTGAGTCTTCGCTTGCGAGTCCGACAAATTTATAACAAGGGTGATCTTCCCCTATATCTTCCACCAAATCTTTTGAAACTTGTGACTGATTTGTCTTCGACTGTTCATCCTCAGCCGAACACGAGAGAACTGCAAATCCTAGGGTTAATAATAATATTAACTGAAATCCATTTTTCGTAAACATATACTACTCCTGTAAATTAAATATTGTATAACCATAATCTTGAAGGCACTTGAGCTGGAGAAGATTAATGTCCCCAGCGAAATCTTACCAGTGAATTACTTCACCCCTCTTTTCACGCTCCTCTAATTGATGACAAGCCTTGAGTGCTGCTTGCTGAGTATTCTCCAAGCTTTCACCAGCGTAAGCCATATCAACAGCCAGAACATGGATTACATCAGATGCACTATGTGGGTCATGTGGTGGGTTCAGACCCAGTGCATCTAATTTGTCTGTTTTGTCTTCAAGGGCGTTTAAATCCCTGGAGCAACCAATCCCCGCCCAAATCAAGAATGCCATATTCACATGACTCCTGCACCAAGAGAAATCGGGGTCCAACATATCTACTCTCTTCATAGTATCGGCAAGATTGGGCAAGCGACCCTGCTTACAGAATTCTGCCTGGGCAGTTAGTGGCAAAATTAACAGCAATAACAAGGTTAGGCTTGATTTTTTAAGCATTGGGGTGCTTATGGTTAAGTCCTTTATACAACTCATCAAGCTCCAGGGTCAACCAGCCTAGGCTGCCAGTAAGGGTTATAAAGGTTACCGTATTCAATTTTTTCATCTCTGCGCCAGAAGGCAGAGGCCCTGCTGTCTACTGGACGCATAAAATATGTTTCTGATTTAGAAAAGGCATACATGGTATCGGTACTACTATCGGCTTCTACATCGAAGCGCTCTTGTGCACTTTTATTATTATCTTCAAGTACTTGCCCCCATAGACGAACGTTGTCGTTCGCCCCTCTTAGGGGTTTTTCCAATAACACCGTTACTTGCGGCCCGACAAAGTCTTCGCCTCTTTCCTTGATCGTGTAAAATTTCCGAAGTGTGCTTATATTCTGAACCAGATTGCCCCTATCTAAAGCACCCGCAAGTGTAGCAGCAATATCATTGCTCCATGAACTTCGTCCCCAACGACAGTCGCGACTCGCACTCCACCTACCATCATTGCATCTTTTCTCAGCTCCATACAAACGCTCACCGGTTCCAAAGTAGTTATAGTCATCACCAGATTTATCTTTATTCAATGCATGTGCAGCACCCCACCCAATTGGCATGTTAAATATTGAGTCCCAATGCCACCCATCGCTAACACTCCAACTCCGAACTTCGATATTTATACCTAAGGTATCCATCGCACTCCAGTCCCACCCATACTTATCTCCATTTACCTGGACGCGCTCAAAATCTGAACCACCTACTTTATTTGCGTTAAACCTGGTAACCCACGGTATAATTGGTGCTCGCACATTCCAAGCACGGCGTTCCGTAAATTGATCGCGAGAATTACTTACAATTTCTGCAAACTCGTCATACCTTTCTAAGTCCTTTGTGGCTTTAGCACTAGTGCCTCGTTCCGGCTCATCAGTATAATGAAGCTTGCTTTTAAGCGAGAGGTAACTTTTAGCCAAAGAAACCGCTGTTAGTCCCGAGACAATATTAACATCCGGGTCGTTCTTTGTCGCAACAGCTTCATAAATTTCTACAGCTGAAAACTGAAGGGCAACATGCACGCCTTGTTGAGCCAAAGCAAGACCAGTTATAACATAATCTATACCCAAAACTGAATATTCAGCAAAATAATTTACCCCGGTCGCTACGGCCTCCATAACTTGCTTCAGAAGCTCTGTAGCAACTCCGACATAGGGAATCCAGCCAGCAATGGTATCTAGGTTTATTGCCATTTGCTCTAGATAGTTTATCCATGAAGCCAGGCCTACCATTTGCCCAACAGCGGCTTGGTTTGCCACCATGGCACGATTGGTATAGGCTACAAAATTAAGGTCGCGGGAGATGATATTAGCCACACTGTAAGCGGCGGCATCAGCTGCATTCTGTTGACGCATTTTGCTAGTAGTTAACTGCCCACTGTTATACATGGTGACAGTAGAAAGACCCATCACACCTATTAGTACAATCAAAAGAACAGCAGCATAACCCCGCTGTTTGGATTTACCATATATCATTTTGTACATTTTGCACTTCCTCCAATTTTTAACCCTTACGTTAAGTATAAATCAAACACTAAAACAAGCAATAAAACCTTGTGCCTTTCTGCTCCATAACTTTGTAACTAGTTACTCCAGAACACATTCACCCTGCGATTAAGAATGCGCCCTTCTTCAGTTAAGTTTGAGGCAGCCGGCTGAGTTTCTCCCGCTCCGTAAATTTTCAATTTTCCTGCAGGCACACCATAACCGAGAACCAAAA
Source organism: uncultured Wenzhouxiangellaceae bacterium (assembly GCA_964511515.1). Classification (GTDB taxonomy): domain Bacteria; phylum Pseudomonadota; class Gammaproteobacteria; order Xanthomonadales; family SZUA-36; genus SZUA-51. The sequence goes on along the minus strand of CAZEFU010000002.1, from coordinate 14,485 downwards.
GACTACGGATATATTCAGCCCGTTGACGAGAAAGTCTCTCGTTAGCACTGGGGCTACCGGAATTATCTGTATGCCCAACTATAGTATATTTATACAGATTATTCTCTATTATAAAGCTTGCGATTAAGACCAACTCTTCATCTGGATCAGCATCAGGCTCGACCGAGCTCTCCGAAAATAAAATGGTATTATTATCAAGCTTGGTACCCACAATTCTCCAGCCACTGGCAGCTCTCAAAGCAGATAGCTCAAGGTTCAGTGAAAAGTCATCGATTGGTAGTGGATACATTTTGTCAATAATTAGTCGTGGCCTACTATCAGACTCATTAACATAGGCCGCCAAGTGCATGATAGACCCATTATCGAGAAGCTTCTTGTATGCCGCATAATACTGGTACTTGGTTTCACCCAGCGCATGCTTACCCAAGTAGAGCTTCCAACCGGGAAACTCTCCACAATCCTCACCAATACAACTAAATATTTTATTGAATCTGCTGTTTTCCATTGCTTTTATCAGCCCTGCATAGACACCTGCAGAACTCAAACCGGCGGGATAATCATACACATCACGCCACACAGCACCTTCAATTAGTTGTGTATTTTCAGGCCGGTATCCCTTGCTGAAAAAGTCTTCATCATCCTCTTGGTATAACATTTTTCCGGCTATCAACTCATATTTCTCAAAAGCTTCATAAGCAGAATGAAATACTTCCGCAGGCATCCCAGAGTGATAGACGATTGGCGCGGCAAATAATGTTTGGCCAACGCCCACAATAAAAAGCACGGCCAGTAGCCGCAGTCTTAGTCGTGACTTATTAGGAGTATATTCTTCTTGTTTAATACTTGTTCTCATTATCCTGCTTCTTTTATACATTAAGGTAATTGTCCTTCGGAAAAAACCGGCGACTGCATTCTCATCACCGACTGTGAGGTTATTGCTACATAGTAATTGTTACTCCCAACAAGCCCTGCGGCCAGCGTCAGACGGTTACAGACTTGTTGTTCATCACTAACCGTAACAAAACCCGGGGGATTCAGTATAGCGTAGTAAACCATTCTATCCAGGCCAGGTGTAACCAAACGATGACACCATAAAGTTTTTATTTTTAAAATATTTGCATCCTGGATAGAAACTTCTCTAGTCGTACCATTTATATTAACAGACTCCGTATTTGGAGAGCGCCAGTATAAGTTATCATTTGGAATAATAGCACGCGTACTAGCACTTGAGCTTCCTGCCAAGCGCACATTGATGTTTTCTCTGAATTCTGTAAAAGTTGAGCTTGTAGGTGCTACTATATTAACGGAATCAGGCAAACCGCCAATATTATTTATTGCAGTCAAGAATGCGATAGTGCTAACGCGTGCGGCCTGGAATGACATCAAACCAGTGCGACCCTTCATGTATTGAGGAGTCATTCCTGTAGCCAAAGCAGAGTTGATAGCGCCAAGCCGGGCGTTATTTAAAGTTCCTGCACGGACAGCATCAAAAGTAGCCAGATTTAATGTTGCTCTCGCTCTATAAGCGTAGCCATATTCCACGATCCCAAATAAAATAAAGAAAAACACAGGCAGGGCAATAACCGCCTCTACCAATACTGAACCACGCTGGTGTCTTATCTTATACCCGTTCTCAAGAATTGCCATTAGGGTTCTCCTGAACTTAATCTCGTATTTAATTTCTTCCTGAAATCACCAAGTCGTTGATAATATGGATTACTGGATTTAACTTGCGTGATGCCAACCTTCAAAGCAATATCTGCCTGTTTGATTCTGGTTAGAGCTAAATTATACCAGGCACGACCATTTTCCTTATCATAAACAACCGTTTTTTCATAGGCCCTCACAGCCGCATCATACTGACCAGTACGATAATAAATATTACCTAACTTAAACCAAGCATCGGCTAAATCAGGGTGGTCTTCCAAAATCTGATGCAATATGGCTTCAGCATCACCCAGGCGCCCGTCCTTATAAGCCAGGAAACTTTGCTCTAATCGTGCTGCCAACTCTTCAGAGTTAGCCGGCTCTCTGTATGTTGCAGTACTTTGTACTGCACAAGCTGACAACAGTGGCAACAGGAACAGCAAACAGAAGAAATGTGGGCGGGTGATCATATAAAATCCCACCCCAGATGCATGCCTTGCTGCAACTTATGCCTGCGTATACTGCCTTGTTGAACCTCCAGTATAGCACTGGCGCGTAACAACAGAGCCATTCGCCAGGGTTTCAAGGCCTGTACACAACGTAGAACTTTACCTAAAGAATCAAGAAATATCAGATCGATAGAAAAGCGCATACCTAACATATGAACTGAATTACAGTTCAAGAAAAGCAAACCTTCAGAGCTGGATATTTCTGTTCGACCCAACAGACCTTTAGCCCTTGATAGAAAATCACCTGGAGCAAGCACATCAGAAAAAATTACTTCTTTTGACTCCGCCTTGTAAATTATGCAGTGCTTATAATTCATACATATACTTCATAGCTATCAGAAACCCAAGAATTGCAAATGTAGTTGGGAAGATAAAGGCAACGAGTGGAAATATCAACTTTACAGGTGCTTCCAGAGCTAGTTTTTCGGCCTTTTGAAATCTCTCAATCCTGCGCTGATCAGCCTGTATCTGTAAAATATCACCCAAACTACTACCTGTCTTTTCGGCCTGCGCTATGGCCGAGGAAAAATTATTTATTTCTTTCAGGTTCACCCTTTCTGCCATAGCCTTAAATGCTTGTACTCTAGGTTTGCCCGACCTTATTTCACGCAAAATCAACAGAAATTCATTCTTTAAAGGGCCATCTGGACCTTTATCAGTAGCTTGCAGCATTGCTCCGCTAAGATTCAGGCCTGATTGGACAGCCATAGTCAAATAGTCTAAATACACTGGCAATGCTCGTACAATATTTATTTCCCGTTTCTTTTTTCGATCATTTAGTGTGATTAAAGGAAAGACAAAACCGAATACTGCGAACAAGAGAGGCATATAGCCTGCTTCTGCACCCACCATACTGTAACCAGCCCAGGATCCCAGTGCGAAAAATAAAGCTGAAGTCATCTGTAAACCAAAAAACTGTTCGGGATTCATAAGGTAGATCAATTCCGAACGTTGGAGCATAAGTTTTTGTCTTTCCAGATACTCGACACTTAGATACTGGCCTATATGGTAAGCAAAAATGTTTATCACAGGCCAAAGTATTTGTAAGCTAACGGGCACTGGATCCTTGTATTCCCGATCCTCGTCTGGCACTTCGCTTTTAATTTTGGTAACTGAATAAATAACCAGACCAACCGCAATCGCAACTATTGCCGCTATTAAATATTTAAAAATATCACTAAACATCTATATTCACGATTTTTCGAATAAAATAATAACCTATCAGCTCCATAAAGAAGACAAAGGCAAGAACCATCCATCCAATAGGTTCATAAAATATACGTATCATAAGCTCTGGTTCAAGTTTATATAGTGCCAAGCCAACAAATATTGGCAGTAAGGTCATAACAATACCTTGCAGTCGTCCCTGGGATGTCAGGGAACGAATCTTGCCTTCCATTTCTACCTTACGGCGAATCATTTCGGCCAACCTATCTAGAGTTTCTGCTAAATTACCACCAATTTCTCTAGATATCATAATACCTGAACTAACCAAGGTGAATTCTTCAACCTCTACTCTAGAGTCCATTGCTCGCAAAGCTCGATTAAAACCAACACCCATACGTAACTCACGCATAAATAACGAAAACTCCTGAATTAATGGCCCGCTATCTTCTTCAATACTTACTTCAAGCGCCTGATTGAAGCTGGTTCCAGCTTGCATGGACCTGGATATCGATAACAAAACATCCGGCAAATGGATAAGTATTTTGGACTTGCGTTTTTTTTTGAAATAATGAAGGTACATGCGCGGCAAATATAACAAGGTAACTGCAGTAATGAGGGCCAAAATCCACAAACCACTATAGAGCCAAACCAGCAGTGCTCCAACCACTACCAAAGTCATATTCATAAGCAGCAGCTTATCTGGCTCAATAAACAAAAACAGATCAGCAAAGTCTTTTTTTGCTGTGGCTTCCATACTGCTTTTATACTGTGTCGAAGCTGAGCTGAATGTGTGTATAAAGATAACTGCCGATATTCCAGCAACTATAGCAAATAATAGTGATATTAATAGCATTACGCGACTGCTCCTTTATCAAAAACACTGATGTCTGTAGCAATGCCACGCGCAGTTAGTTCTTCATAGCAGGATGGTACCAGCCCGGTTGCCACAAACTCACCCTTGACCTTGCCATCAGCATCATAACCTTGTTGCATGTATTTAAAAATCTCACCCAATTGAACACGACCGCCATCAATACCCGTTACTTCAGATATATTGGTTATTTTCCTCGTACCGCAGCTAAAGCGCGTTTGCTGGACAATAATATGTATTGCTGAGGCAATCTGTTCACGGATAGCAATAGATGGAAGATCCATTCCAGCCATCAACACCATAACCTCAATTCTTGAAATACAATCACGCGGGCTGTTGGCGTGCGCCGTAGTCAGTGATCCATCATGGCCGGTGTTCATGGCTTGTAACATATCCAGTGCCTCTCCGCCACGGCACTCACCAACCACAATTCTATCAGGTCGCATACGCAAGCAGTTTTTAACCAAATCACGAATCTCTACTGCGCCTTTACCCTCCTGATTAGGTGGGCGTGCCTCTAAAGCAACCAGGTTAGCCTGATATAGCTTTAGTTCGGCTGAGTCCTCAACAGTAACTATTCGCTCATGTCCAGGTATATAGTTTGACAATACATTGAGAAGAGTTGTTTTTCCCGAACCAGTTCCGCCGGAGACGACAATATTTTGTTTATATTTAACTGCGTTCTCTAGAAACTCCATCATAGATGGTGTTGCCGACCCAAAATTAACCAGGTGCTTGCCGGTTAATTTTTCCTTCATAAATTTACGAATCGTAATGCTGGGGCCTTTCAATGACAAAGGGGGAATTACTGCATTGACCCTGGAGCCATCTTTCAACCGAGCATCGACCATAGGCGAGCTTTCATCAATTCGTCTACCCAAGGGAGCTACAATTCTTTCTATAGCAAACATGACGGCACGATCATCAGAGAACACAACATCAGACTTCTTTATCTTCCCGCCTATTTCATAAAATATTTCATCGGCAGCATTGACCATGATTTCACTGATATCATCCTCCGCCAGAAGGCTCTCCAATGGTCCCAAACCTATTGCTTCTGACAGCACGCGTTCAGCTATTTCAGCTTTATCCAGCTGGCGGGGAAAACCCACGAGCTCATCAACTACCTCATTCAACAATTTTTTGGTTAATGTCTCAAGTTTGCCATCTGACATCCCATGAACATTAACTCGGCGCAAATCCATTTGTTGCAACAAAGAGTCATGCAACTTGCCTTGCCACTCTCTTCCGAGCAACACTAACTTCTGCTCAGCGGAAAGTGCTTTAGCCGGAGCACTACTGCTTTTTGCCTTACCAACTTTGGTTTTCTTTGTGGTTTTTTTCTTCTTCCCGGCGCTCTTCGCCTCAATTGTCACTTGCTCAGGCTGGCTCCCTTTAAGGCTCTGTGTTTTTTCTTTTATCTCAGAAATTGACGAGGCCACAGCATCACTTCCAACTTTAGCAATACGGCTAATTTTCGATAAAAAGTTGGTTTTCTGGCTTTCGGAATCATTTGCTGCAGTATTTTGTGGTTCACTACTAGTAGTATCGAGCGATACTGCTGGGCCAACAGTCTCTGCTACAGTCGTAGCTCCATTATATTTTATTGAAATATTGTAAGAGTGAATAGATATTTCATCAGCTTCCTGAATAGGGCCATACTTAGTTATAAGGTTTCCATTCACAAAAGTTTCAAGACCTTTCTTTTCACCAATATGCTCAATATAAATACCGTCATCTTTTTTCTGTAACATGGCGTGCTTGGCGGCGACTTTCCAGCCTTGCAACACCACAAAACAGTCGGCATCTTTGCCCACCAAGCAGTCTTCCTGATTACAAATCAGGTCATTTACCCGTGTACCGCCTTTAGTTTGAACTAAAATCTCAAACATTTAATTAGTCCAGCAACTCATCATCTATATAGCCTTGCTTAATACCATGAAGCTCGTCTAGGTGTCTAAGCATAAGCTCACTTGGGAGATTGTTACTGCTAGTGGCAGTGACAACTTCCGGGGTCACCAAAACCAGCAGTTCATTCCTGTTTTCCAGCACCTCTCTGGATCTAAATAAGCTGCCAAAAAAAGGCAAATCACCAAGCAAAGGTACCTTGTTAAGACGTCTTGTATCGAATACAGAAAGCAACCCTGAAATAACTATAGTCTCACCGTTTTTAACATTGATTACCGAGTCTGTGTTTCGGGTTAAAATCCCCGGCACACCATTCACCGCTGAGGCAAAGTCAATAGAGCTTACCTCAGAAGAAATTTTGACTAAAATATTTTCCATCTCATCTACAATCGGCAGGATATCAAAAATAATCCCATATTCCTTAAATACAACCCTGGCCTCACCCAACACAGAAAAAACTATAGGAAACTCTCCACCTGAATGAAATTTAGCCGACTCCCCGCTTCGGGTCACCAAGGTTGGCTCTGCTAGTGTACGACCTGAGCCATTCTCCTCTACCAACTGAATTCTCGAGGCCAGAGTACCCGCGAAGCCCACATAAGGATAGAAAAATGGATCGGCCAAACTAACTCCAGATAATGCTGACTCCCAATCAAAACCACCATCTGGAACAATCCCATAAACATCATTTGTGACCAAGGCACTGGCCACGCCAACAATAGGTCCATCCAAGCTCTGACCCCATTTTATCCCCAAGTCTTTCTTAAAGCGTTTATCAATCTCCAGCACTTGTAGCTTAACCTTTACCATCTTTGCAGGTAAAAACACTTTAGCTTTTACCATTGAGACAACATTTGGAACAACAGACAATACTGCTTCAAAGCGCTCCATTTCACCTGGCGGGACGGTACCCTCCAGGATAATAAAGTCACCACTAGATCTAACCTGTACATCAGTATACGAACTTACCAGAGATTTAATCAAAGCTTCCTTGGTTGAGATATTCTCCTGAAGGACATTTACCCGGTAAACCAGAGTCCGCTCTCCCGGCTTCCAAATCTGTATCTCTGTTTCTCCTGGAGCTTTCGGTATCAGCAATAATTCGCCGTTTTCAAGTACAGTCGAACCCAGTATTTCATCCCTGCCAATAGCAATACGGACAATCTCGCCAACATCTATCGTCTTAACCGAGCCGACATACAAGCTGACAGATTTTATTTCATCCGCGACCTGCTGTCCCAAAGCACCGAATGCTGGCACAAATAAACAGAGCCATAAAACCCCGGTCTGAATGATTTTTCTTCTTTTAGCTAACACTGAAATATAATCCTCTTCGTTACTGTTACATATGTAAATAACTGCTTAATAAAACAAACTCACCTCTGAACCAATATAAACATACCCGCAGTTTGTGGGATGGTTAATTAAGTCATGAAGCAAGCATCTTGAGTACGGAATTCAACATAGTTGTGTGCCAAATACTGACACCTCAACCTAAAGCCCCACCCTGACTTATGCAGAGACTAGACTACTACATAGTCTCATTGGCTCATATCCTCTCCTGCCTCGGCATCAATAACACTATTTACTGGTATAGATTTATCTTCCGGAACCCTGGGTAGGCTCTTCAGAAGCACTCTGCCCTGGTTACCTGAAGCCTGAAGAATTGACCCAATTTGTTGATTGCGTGACAGAAGGCTACCGCTAGAAACCATACTGGCCGCATAATACTGATAAAAACCTATCACCGAGTTACCCAGCCCCAAAGATGCGAGAATGGCCTGATTAATAGCCTGGATACTTTTATTTTCTGTATCTTTGGAGTTACGCAACATAAAAACAAACTTTCCAATCTCGCGCCCCATTTCAAGCTTGGCTGCATCCATAACTTTTACAGCAACAGTTATAGTGCCATAGTCGTTTTCTTCACCACCCACCATTGGTCTTATAAACTCATGCTCTGTAGAAAGCAGTGGCCTGGGCCCAAGCGCTATGACTTTTACCTTTTGTAGCAAGGGCATAAGCACTTTCTCTTCGCCCTCAGCTCCACCACTTTCGCCTGGCGCCCCCGGCTTTGGCATATCCATTAGCAAGAAAATATCCACGAAATCTCCGGCAGTGAGCATATATGAATCAGTAGCGAGCTCGTCTATTTCAATTGTTACGGCCCGGTCACCATCCTCAAGCAAATCTGAAAACCGCTCAATTATCTTACCCGCCATAAAGTGAGCTAATAACGGCTCTCCTTTCGACATTGGTCGATCCAGCACATTGCCTTGATAGTTTTTAAATATATCTGGAGTGACTGCGAAATTCGAGACATGCTCACCCATTAGCTCAACTACTGCCATATTTCCCGAGCCTACGACATCACCAGGTTGTAAATCTGCCGTTGCTACAACCACACTCATCATTCCCTGAGAGCCTTGCCCTAACAATGTAGCGCGCAACGAAGCTTCTTTGTTCACCAGATATGTATTAGTTAAATAAAACGCGCCAATACCGATAACCGCTGCTACCCCTAATAAACCCCAGGAACCTCCCAAGCTTTTTTTATTTTTTTGTACCGCCATAATAAAACAACCTTCAATTAATCAATTAAGTAGTCTTTCCATTTTTGCAGATCACCTTTCCCACTAACGGCATACTCATAGCCTGCATAATCTTTTTTTATAGCCTCCACCAACAATTGCACCGCACTTTTATTGTTGAAAACTGGGGCCATCAAACCAACTAAAAGTGCCATTAAACCCATAACATAAGCAACTACGGTGACACCTTTTTGTGTGTTTCTGCGCATTAGCTGCTGTTTCATTTGTCTACCTGCACTGCTACGATTAAGGTCTTGCTGTTTTGGGTAGTGAAGGCCATGTTCAGCTCATCCCCACCCTTGTTCATTATTAGTGCTGGTGCACCAAACTTACGCCCAGAGGCATTAGCGTTTTCAGCCAGTTCTATCCAGCCTTTTTTATTAAAATGGCGACGGTAATACCGCAGGTTATCAGCTACGCTTTTAGTATTTTCAATTACCAGTGTGCGGCTACGCTTGCCGGAATCATTACCCGTAATATCATTAATCACTACTGAAGAGTCAGGCATCGGGAAGCCCTTCCCGCGAACAAATTTCTTTTTAAGTGTTTTAAGGTCACTGATAGAAAGCAGGCCAGTGACAATCAGTGGATTATCTTCCCTGATTTGCACCACATACAAAAGGCCATCATCAGCATAAGAGAGAATATTCCACGGCACTACTTTGGTCTGCTTGGCTTTGCCAGACCATAGTTCCTGGTAAAATTTTTCGATCTCGGCAACAGGCTTGGAAGACTCAAATGTGTATGTTTTCATATCCATACCATTTAGGGTCATTTTATCAGCCACTACAGTAAGGCGCATAAACTCAGGAGCCTTAAACTCCGGCATGGCCCAAACAACAGTTGTTGCAAGTAAGAGTAGTATAAATATATATAGTTTTTTCATCGCCGCTAACACCCTGGTTGTGCTCTTCCTCTGGAAGAGGCAATATTACCCAGCACTTCATCAGGAACTTGATCTGCATCAACTTTGCCGAACACCAAACAGTTCGTGGCAATATCCCGTGTAAACGGCACCAAGGTACTAAATAGTCGATTCCCCGCCAAATCTTGAACCGCGCCCAAAACAACATTGTCGAGTATAGTTGTAAGAGTAAGGCCGCGAACCAGTTTTTCATTGTGATCCAGACCGCCTGCCCCCCAGCCATCCGCTAGCAGAGTATGTTCCCGGGTAAATTTTATGTCGATACCAGCAAATGCATCAAACCATGCTGGCTCTTTAACATCCATAGTTATTTCGCTGGTGTATAAGCCGTCATTATTTAAATCAAACCCACCTATATAACCAGCAATACTTGTCAGCAAACCAGCAGCATTCTCAGCCACGCCAGGAACATCGCTACCATCTCCTGAGTTTGCAACAATATTGATATACTGGTCAGCCGGTGCCCCGGGCGCATCCTCAAACAAAGCCTCATAACTAGCCACGCCTGAATTATCGCGATTCATGAAATAGCTCATATAATCAAGCTGCTCGCCACTACTACCATTACCTTGCCCATTGTGAACTGGTTCATCTCTACCAGAAAAAACTCTGGCCTGGGTCTCAAAACCAATTTGTTCATTCGTCTTTTGGGCCGATTGAGCATCAGTCCCTCCTGCACTACCTAGGGTGGTAGAGCCAGGGGCAAACCAGGCTGTGCGCTCCCAAGCAGCGTAGCGAGCTGCTACTTCAACCTTTTGCTTTGTATCAATGTATTTACCCAACAGCGGGGTCAGAATAAACAGGGGCACCAATACCAGCATACAAACAATTATCACTTCAAGAGATACTGCGCCTGCTTGACGAACAGCCATATCCTTATGACTTTTGATCATACTCATACACTCCCAAACATCAACACCATAAACCAGACTCAAGCCCATGAATCCACACGGAATTACGCGCAAGCTCCACACTACTGTCACCCACCAGTCCACCATGGCCATAACATTTACGGCCATGATGACTGAAGCTCATGTAAATATAACAGACCTTAGCGAGCGGAGACCCACATCAAAGGCTGAGCCTTTTTCTAGTAAAACTACTAGTTACCACCACCTGCTGTTGCAGTCTGGTCGTAGGTACCAAGGTCGACATCTAACAGCGCATTACTTTTGGCATCGGTACCGGCAGTTGTTGCAATTGTCAAAGCGTCTCCGCCTGTGGTTCCACCCATTTCACTTGCCATACCAGCAACCTGGTTTCTCACGGTCTTACCAAACAAGGTGAAGGCTCCAATCGCAGCAATCGCGATAAGCGCGGTAATGATAATATACTCCGTCATTCCCTGACCAAGTTGAAAACGTTTAGGGTTATATTGATTTTCCATAATCTTCATTTGAGTCTGTCCTCGTATTTTTGATTCAGATTTAAGTTATTTACACAATTGCACTACACAATTATGATGGGGCATCAAATATCAATCTACACTTAGGTGTAACCACCTAACTTCAATGCACCTCAAAGACACTGTAACATAAACCTGACAATATTTGTCGGGTTTATGACAATATTTGTCAGAGACCCACTACAGTTACAAAATGCTGATGCAATGCGATTAGGTTATCGGTAGCGAGTTGAATTGGCACTGATGGGGCAATTCTAATATCGTATAAACAGGGGATTGGGAGCTATCTGACTAACTTTAGTCCAAGTTTCGCTGCTGTCGCTTTCACTTTCACAACAGTGTCGACTTACCCTTGCTGGTGTCGCCAAGGGATTATATTTTCAGGTTCTGGCAGGGTATCAATTATGATATAATCTTGCTTGTATTATACCTTAGGAGCAACAATACCATGAAGTTTCAAAAAACCATCCTCGCCAGCAGCCTCTTGCTCGCATCTGGACTTGCCATAGCCGATACAGACTGGATTGTCAGAGCAGGCTTTTCGACTATCACACCTAAATCCAATAACAATCCGGTTGTTTCTGTGGATAACAGCTCTTCTTTCAGCTTCACAATAGAGAAAATGCTGGGAGCCAATTTAGGGCTTGAAGTATTAGCTGCTTATCCATTTGAGCACGATATCAGACTTGTTGGTGGAGCTAAAGTTGGCAAAGCCACACACTTGCCACCAACTGTAAGCCTTAACTGGCATCTACTGCCAGACTCAACCTTCTCACCATATATTGGAGCAGGTATTAACTACACTATCTTCTGGGATGAGAGCACATCTGGGGCGCTTGCTGGTAGCAAGTTAAGTCTGGATAATTCATTTGGCTTGGCAGCTCAAGTAGGCTTTGATATTAACCTATCTAATAACTGGTTGTTAAACGGCAGTGTTAGATATATATCCATTTCAACCAAGGCGACACTTGATGGTGCCTCACTTGGTAATGTTGATATTGATCCGGTTGTTTACAGCTTTAATGTTGGGAAGCGGTTCTAGGCTTCGTTAGGCATGGATTCCGGGTTCGCCTATTCGGCGCCCCGGGAAGTCGGTGGTTTACGTAAACACCACTCTGAATAAATAAAACCGGTGCATTCGCAAAATGCACCGGTTTTATTTTGCCTTCCATATCAAAGCAGTTTATATCTCCGTTTGATATAAACCCGGAAATAAACGAAGCGAGCGCAACACTCCCTTTTCTATTCTACCCATACCCAGCAAGTAGCGATTGCCTGCATTACTGGTGTATAAACTAAAGAACTCTTCACTTTCTGTATCTGTTAATTCTGGCAAGTCGTTTAAATCAATTTTTCGACCATGTTGAATATCGAGCGCTTGTGAGGCAGTAAGGTCAACCTGAGCATATCCAGTTAAAACAGAATCTATTGGTAATAACAGATCATCAAGCTCAGAGAAGTCTTTTTCTGGAGTTTCCTGCAGCAATGACTCAAGAGCATCTATGCTAACTGCATAATCCAGGCTAAATTCCCCAACACGACTACGCCTCAATTGCTGTAAATGTGCACAACTACCAAGGCTTTTAGCAATATCTTCTGCCAATACACGAATATAGGTGCCTTTAGAACAGCTCACTGCAAAACTTAACTCTGGGTTTTGCCACTGGTTAAGCTGCAACTGATGAATAACTATATTTCTGGCTGGGCGATCAACTTCTATGCCTTTTCTTGCCAGTTCATAGAGCTTACGCCCATCCTGCTTCAGGGCCGAATACATTGGTGGGATTTGGCTCTGAGGGCCAGTAAACTCAGTTAGAACTTTCTGGATATCGGTATCTGATAACTGTGGTACATCTGAGGTTTCACGAACCTCACCTTCAGTATCAGCAGTTGTAGTGGCAACCCCAAGTTTGGCAGTTGCCAAATAGGATTTATCAGAATCGAGCATAAATGCGGAAATTTTGGTGGCTTCACCAAAGCAAATTGGCAACAAACCAGTAGCGAAGGGATCAAGGCTGCCAGTATGGCCAGCTTTATTAGCCCCATATAGGCGTTTTACGATCTGCAGTGCTCGGTTAGAGCTTATTCCCGCAGGTTTATCTAGCAGCAGAATGCCGTTGACATCTCTGCCAGCACGACGGAGTGCCATTATTCACTATCACCATCGCTGCTATCAGCATCCGGATTCCATTCTGGGTGCTGGCTATCTTGGTGCAAGGCTTTGGCAATAAGTTTATCTACAGCTTGGCCAGTTTCAACAGAAGCATCGTGCAAGAAGCGCAATTCCGGGACTGAGCGCATACGCATTTCTTTACCCAAGCGCGAACGAATAAACCCAGCCGCCTTGTTTAATGCCTTAATACTTGCCGCTGCTTGCTCGGGATCAAAAACAGTTATATACACTCTGGCTAAAGAGATATCGCGGGTTACATCAACCTCGGAGACACTCACAAAGCCAACCTCAGGGTTTCTCACCTGTTGCTGGATCACCAAGGCAATATCGCGCCGTAGCTGCGCTGCAACCCTTTCTGAGCGAGTAAATTCCCGTGGCATCATAATTAGTCAGCTTCAGTCGGTGAGTCTAGTGTGCGCTGAACTTCAATGCGCTCGAAACACTCAATGCTATCGCCAGCGCGAACATCGTTGTATTGCTTAACCCCGATACCGCACTCAGTACCAGCTTGGACCTCGGCTACATCGTCTTTATGGCGGCGCAGTGATTCCAGCTCACCCTCGAAGATAACAACATTATCTCGCAGTACGCGAATTGGATTGGCTCTTTTAACCACGCCTTCCATAACGATACAACCAGCAATTGGGCCCATGCGCGATGAGCGGAATACATCTTTAACCTCGGCAGTACCAAGTATTTGCTCTTTGGTTTCCATACCCAAGGTACCAATCAAGGCTTGTTTAACATCATCAATGGCATCATAAATAATGCTGTAATAACGCAGATCAAGGCCAGTATCTTGGATGATTTTACGAGCCTTGGCATCAGCACGCACATTAAAGCCAATTAAAATAGCTCCAGATGCATGTGCCAAAGTAGCATCAGATTCAGTAATACCACCAACACCGCTGGAGATAACTGTAACACTGATATCTTCATTAGACATCTTAACCAAGGAATCTTTCAGAGCCTCAACACTGCCCTGAACATCAGCTTTAACCAGAACATTAACTTCCAGTTTTTCGCCTTTGCCCATATTATCGAACAGGTTCTGTAGTTTCGCAGCCTGCTGGGTTGCCAAGCGATGCTCGCGTTTAGATTCTTCGCGTTGATTTGCAGCTTCTCTGGCGCGGCGTTCATTTGCCACTACCAGAACATTATCGCCTGCATCAGGCACGCCGGATAAGCCAAGTACCGCAACCGGTATGGAAGGACCTGCTGATTCAACAGTTTTACCGTTTTCATCAAACAGCGCCCGTACGCGACCAAATTCTTCGCCGGCCAGTAAT
>CAZEFU010000001.1:0-33681 GCA_964511515.1 uncultured Wenzhouxiangellaceae bacterium | reverse complement strand
CAATTGCTCTATAGGCCTTAATAAATGCCTCTTGAGCAACATCCTGAGCCTCACTGTGATCAGAGACAAAGCGTGTAACCAGGTTAATGATTCTGTTCTGGTATTTCAGCACCAGTAAATCAAAAGCCCGCGAATCGCCCTTCTGTACCCGCTCGACCAGTAACTGGTCGACCTGACGGTCACTAAGCTGCTGATTCTCATCAGCAGTCTCTACCTGAGACTTATTTGTTTCATCCTTACTGCCCATGCAGGCCACCCTGATCGTTCCGGCCTGCTCCGTCACTTAAAAAGACAACGATCAGGCGGGTTAGTTCTAAAAAATTAGTGAATATTTACAATATTATTATTTATGCAGCAAAGAATAACATGCACGAAGTTAAATTTGGGTCTGTAGGGGATAGATTCAAGGCTAATATTTTCATCCATGAGAATTAATTTCATCGGTCTGAAAGTCAGAAAAGTGCGATAATTACAGGATTCTTATACATCATCAAATTACATCAAGCAGGTAAAGGTTTATGGATTTTCTAAAACAACTAGGCATTAATGATTACAACTCTGGTGCCTACTTTGGCAATGGCGAGTGGTCATCAACACAAGATGCAGGAGTTATTGACTCAATTAACCCATCTACAGGCGAGATTATCGCCAGAGTATATGCCGCCTCAGATGAGGATTATGAGCGGGTAATCGAGCAGGCTGTTAGTGTGGCTGCCCAATGGCGACAAATACCTGCACCTAGGCGCGGCGAAGCCATTCGCATCGTTTCCAATGCTCTGCGCGAGCACAAAGATGCACTCGGTAGTTTGGTAGCCCTGGAAATGGGCAAAATAAAAGCCGAAGGCGATGGCGAAGTACAGGAAATGATCGATATCGGTGATTTTGCTGTGGGCCAATCGCGTATGCTCTACGGTCTTACCATGCACTCAGAGCGCCCGGATCACCGCATGTATGAGCAATGGCATCCCTTGGGTGTGGTTGGAGTTATTTCAGCATTTAACTTCCCTGTGGCAGTATGGGCATGGAATGCATTTTTGGCCGCAATTTGCGGTAATGTAAGCGTTTGGAAGCCTTCACCAAAAGGTGCCCTGTGCGGGGTTGCAGTGCAAAATATTTGTAATCAGGCACTGGCTGACCATGACTTCCCACCAATTTTCCTTAGCTTTATGGAAACTGGGCACAAGTTGGCAGAGAAATTTGTAGACGATAAGCGTGTTGCTCTAGTGTCTTTCACTGGCTCTTCTGAAATTGGTCGTCAGGTTGGTCATAAAGTTGCTAGCCGCATGGGTAAAAGCCTGTTAGAACTAGGCGGCAATAATGCCCTGATTATTGATGAATCTGCGGATCTTAAACTAGCAATACCTGCAGTTGTCTTTGGAGCTGTTGGCACCGCTGGGCAACGCTGTACCAGCACACGCCGTTTATTTGTTCATTCAAGCATCTTTGATACAGTTGTTGAAAAGCTAGTTAATGGCTATGCCCAAGTTTCCATTGGCGACCCGCTAGACCCAGATACATTGATGGGGCCGTTAACCGATGAGGCTTCAGTACAGAGATTTTTACTGGCAGTAGATTCAGCCAAAGCAGCAGGCGGTGAAGTTCTCTCCGGTGGCGAGCGCATCGATGGCAAAGGCTTTTTTGTCAAACCAGCGATAATCACAGCTGAAAATCACTGGAATATAGTCCAAACCGAAACTTTCGCACCAATTTTGTATGTAATTCCCTTTGATACTGTTAAACAGGCGGTGGCGATGCAGAATGATGTTGTACAGGGGCTTTCTTCTGCAATTTTCACCAAAGACTTACGAAATGCTGAAATATTTCTTTCCTACAGCGGCTCAGACTGCGGTATTGCCAATGTAAATATCGGTACCTCTGGTGCTGAAATTGGCGGAGCATTCGGTGGCGAGAAAGAAACTGGTGGTGGTCGTGAGTCTGGTTCTGATGCCTGGAAAAATTATATGCGCAGACAAACCAACACCATTAACTGGTCAACTGAACTACCATTGGCGCAAGGTATCAAGTTCGATCTGTAAGCGAAATTATCATGGGCTTATATAATCTACTACGCAAGGGTTTGTTTACGGTTCCACCGGAAACCGCCCACGGCCTGGCACTTGATTCGCTCAAGCTGGGTAATTCTGTGGGCTTGCGTACCTGGCTATGCCAGACCCCGGTAAATGACCCATGCACAGTTATGGGCATTGAGTTTCCCAATCGAGTTGGTATAGCTGCCGGTTTGGATAAAAACGGTGATTATATAAATGCACTTGGCGGCTTAGGTATCGGTTTTCTTGAAATTGGCACTGTGACTCCCAAGCCGCAAGCAGGCAACCCGCAACCACGCATATTCAGACTGGAGAAATCACAAGCACTGATCAATCGCCTGGGTTTTAACAACAAGGGTGTAGACCACCTTGTTGCGCAGGTAAAAAAACGCCGCTGGCAAGGTGTTCTGGGAATTAATATTGGCAAAAATAAAGACACTGCAAATGAACACGCACTAGATGACTACCTGTACTGCCTGGAAAAAGTTTATCCGCATGCCGACTATATAACCCTGAATATTTCTTCACCAAACACAGCTGGTTTGCGTGAATTACAAGCGGCAGATGAGTTAGATAAGTTTCTAAAGGCAATGAATGAGCGCAAACAACAACTGGCCGAGCAACATGGAAAACTGGTGCCACTGGTGGTCAAGGTTGCACCCGACTTAGATAGTGAGCAAATTACAGCTATGGCTGACTGTATTGCAGAAAATCAGATAGCCGGAGTAATCGCCGGCAATACCACCATCAGTCGGAAGACAGTTATCGGGCTAGAGCATGCCGATGAAGCCGGAGGTTTATCTGGTGCACCCTTATTTGACCTTGCCAACCAATGTCTGCAGAGCTTCCGCCAAGCCTTACCAGATAATATCAACCTAATCGGTACTGGTGGAATCAACTCTGCAGCTGATGGCCAGGAAAAAATCGACTTAGGGGCTGATCTAATCCAAATCTATACCGGTTTTATCTACAAAGGCCCTGGGCTGATTTACGATCTTAGTAAAGCAATTTCTGCACCGCAAGCAACTAATCAGGAATAATGCAAGCCCTGCCCTCAAACGACCTCCTAAATCACAATAGCTTTGCAGTACCGGCAAAGTGTGAGCGCCTATTTGAACTTAGCCACATCCAAGACCTGGCAAGCCTGAGCAAACTTGATTTAAACCAACCCATAATGCTCGGCGCTGGTACCAATATACTGTTCCGTGATGATTACCCTGGCGATGTAATCTTAAATCAGCTCCAGGGACGGCAAATAATTGATGCCACAGATAAGCACGCCTATGTTCGCATTCAGGCGGGAGCTAACTGGCATGAAACTGTGCTGTGGGCGCTTGAGCAAGGGCTTTCAGGAATAGAGAATTTGGCCTTGATTCCTGGCACTGCAGGGGCTGCCCCTGTGCAAAACATAGGCGCTTATGGAGTAGAGCTGAGTGATACCCTTGAGCTGGTAGAGGTGTGGGACACACAGAAGAAACAACATTTTATGCTCAAAGCCGCAGCTTGTGAATTGAGCTACCGAAATTCAATTTTCAAGCAGCAGCCTGATCGCTACTGGATTCTAAATATAACTCTTAAGCTTGCTAAGAAACCTAAATTCAGGCTTTCTTATTCGGGCCTAAAACAGCAACTTGCAGACTCCGGAATTGAGAAGATAAGGGCAACAGATGTGGTCGAGGCTATTTGTAGTCTGCGCCAGCAGAAACTACCTGACCCGGCAATCTTAGCTAATGTCGGTTCGTTTTTCAAAAACCCTCTTGTAGATGAGTTACAACTGACTGCACTGCTGGAGAAAAATCCAGACATCCCATACTGGCCACAAGCAGAAGCAAGCACAAAAATATCCGCAGCCTGGCTGATTGAACAGTGCGGCTGGAAAGGCAAACGCCTAGGGGATGCTGGAACCGCAACAAATCATGCGCTGGTGCTGGTAAACTACGGCCGGAGTACAGGCGCAGAGCTGTGGCTACTGGCACAACAAATACAACATGATGTTAATCAGAGATTCGGTATCGAACTACAAGCAGAACCACGCATACTGCCCTAACAATTTTTTTAAGCAATGGACTTTACTATGAACAAAGCAATACTCTTATCCCGCTTGGTAACTATCATTATCTTAGCTTTAGCAATTAATGCTTGCCAACATCAGCCAAAAACTGAATCGGTGGCAGAGCAAATCCTGCCTAGTAATCAATTCATTACAGTGGAGAAGATGATGGCAGATATCGAGGTGCTATCTTCTGATCATTTCGCTGGTAGAGCACCGGGTACCGCTGGCGGCAGGCTAACTATGGATTTCATCGAGAAAAAATATCGCGATGCAGGTTTGCAACCGATGTTTGGCGATAGCTACAGGCAAAAAGTATCAATGGTTTCAATAACCGCAAAACCTGAAACTATAAAAATAAGTATTCGCCAAGGCAAGAACCGGAAACAACTTAAATATGGTCCAGAAATAATGCTCGGTACTAGCCAGGTTGTTGACAGTGTGAGTGTAATGAGTTCACAAGTAATATTTGCCGGCTATGGCATTGTTGCCCCAGAGTATGAATGGGATGATTACAAGGGTCTGGATGTAAAAGGTAAAACCGTTATGGTGTTGGTTAACGACCCAGGTTTCGCAACCCAAGATCCAAATCTATTTAATGGCAATGCCATGACCTACTACGGCCGCTGGACTTATAAATATGAAGAAGCTGCGCGCCAAGGCGCAACTGGGATGATTATTGTGCATGAAACAGCACCTGCTGCTTATCCCTGGAAAGTAGTTGAATCCTCATGGTCTGGACCGCAACTAGTACTGGATAGTGACAATGGCAATATGGATAAATTAGTATTCGAGTCTTGGGTTACTAATGATATCGCCACTGAGATGATAAATAGTTCGGGCTTTAATTTCGAAGAATTAAAACTTGAAGCACTCTCAAATGACTTCGAAGCCATCCCACTAAAGTGGAATATATCAGTTCATTTACAAAACAGTTTAAAAAAATCTAGCTCATATAATATCGGCGGAATCATTCCTGGGAGTACTAAAGCTGATGAGTTGTTTTTCTATATGGGACACTGGGATCATTTAGGTACAGATGCAACTGTAACCGATGGCAGTGACAATATTTATAACGGTGCGGTAGATAATGCCAGCGGTATTGCTGCATTAATCGCTCTAGCAAACACCTTTGCTCAATCAGACCAAGCCCCTGCCCGTAGTATTGGCTTTCTGGCAGTAACTGCTGAAGAATCAGGCCTGCTGGGTTCAGGATTCTACGGTGCCAACCCTGCCTTTCCGTTAAATAAGACTGTTGGCGGCATCAATATGGATGCTTTGAGCGTTTACGGCCCGTCTGATGATGTCGTGGTGGTTGGTTATGGTAGTTCAAGCCTTGAAGACCAGTTAAAAATTGCAGCGAAATCGCAAAACCGTATGGTAGAACCTGAACCTACTCCAGAGAAAGGTTTCTTCTACCGCTCTGATCACTTTAACTTTGCTAAACGCGGTGTTCCAGTTTTGTATGCCAAGGGCGGAGTTAAACATCGTGAAAAAGGCGAGCAATGGATGCGTGATATAAACGCCTATCATATTGCCAACCGTTACCATGCCCCTGGTGATGAAATTAATGATGACTGGGATCTACGCGGGATGGTTGAAGATGTAGAGCTGTTCTTTAAGATTGGTGAGCACTTTGCTAACAGTAGTGAGACTCCATACTGGTATGAAGGCAATGAATTTAAAGCAATTCGTGATGCCAGCTTAGCTGAGTGATTAATCGAACTGATTGTCAGCTACTGTTAAATCAACATCAGCCCGCAGACTCAGCCGTGTCTGCGGATACTGAGCGTGCTTTAGGCTTAGTCACTAAGCAAGACAAATTCTGGCAGGCGGATAACATGCAAAGCCATTTAACCGCATCTTGCTGGGTTCTTAATCCCACAATGGATGCGGTTTTGTTGTTACATCACCGCAAACTTGATAGGTGGTTACAGCCGGGCGGCCATATTGAAGCAGAAGATAGCAGTTGGTTAAATGCAGCACTGCGCGAGGCGCGCGAGGAAACCGGGATTGAGTCATTTAATTTAATTCAAAACTCGATTTTCGATTTTGATATTCATTCGATTCCAGCGCGTGGGGATATCCCTGAACACGAGCACTTCGATGCCCGCTTTTTACTCCAGGCTCAAACTTCACAACTAAGTCTCTCGACAGAATCTAACGATCTACGCTGGTTCAGTTTTAGTGACGCTAGTGTGATACTTGGCGCTGACCCGGTTATGCAAAGAATGTTATTAAAGAGCCACCAATAGATCAGAAATTCCTTAAAAAGCGCTAATTCCTGTAAGTTCACGCCCAACTGCTAGTTGGTGGATGGTTTCGGTACCCTCGTAGGTAATTACACTTTCCAGATTGAGCATGTGCCGAATAGGTGCATACTCTGTGGTGATTCCAAAACCACCAAGCATATCGCGGGCATCACGGGCTATATCTAAAGCCATGCGGACATTATTCCATTTAGCCAAATTCACCTGAGTATGCTGCATTTTCCCTGCATCTTTTAAACGTCCCAACTGTAAGGCCAGCAACTGAGCTGTGGTAATTCTACGTGCCATATCGGCCAACCTGATCTGAATCGCCTGATTAGCGGCTAATGGGCGACCAAACAAAGTTCTATCTTCGGTATATTTAAGTACGCTATCAAGGCAGTCGATAGCACAGCCAATCGGCCCCCAGGAAATCCCGAATCTGGCCTGGGTCAGGCAAGATAGCGGCCCTTTCAAACCCTTTACGCTGGGCAAGCGACTGGAATCTGGAAGACGCACATTATCAAAGTACAATTCAGATGTAGTTGATGCTCTTAATGACATTTTGGAATGAATATCAACGGTATCAAAGCCAGCTGTGCCCTTTTCTACCAGGAATCCTTGAATACCATCATCGGTCTGCGCCCAAACAATGGCAATATTTGCCACAGAACCATTGGTGATCCACATTTTAGAACCATTTAGAATCCAGTCATCACCATCGCGCTTGGCATGAGTTTTCATATTAGCTGGATCAGAACCACCTTGTGGCTCGGTTAATCCAAAGCAACCAATTGCACGTCCGGCAGCCATCTCTGGCAGCCATTGTTGTTTCTGTTCTTCTGAGCCGAAGGCATAGATTGGATACATGCACAAACTGCTTTGTACTGAAACAAAGCTGCGAATGCCGGAATCACAGCGCTCCAACTCTTGGCAAACCAAACCGTAGGAGGTGTAGTTCAAGCCCGCACAACCATAGCCTTTCAAGGTCAATCCAAGTAAGCCCATATCGGCAATTTCAGGTATAAGCTCAGTTGGAAAGCGCGCATCGTCAAAACATTTTGCAATCAAAGGCATTGCCCGCTCATCGACCCAGGCAGCAACGCTGTCTTGCACCATCAGTTCATCTTCACTCAACTGTGAGCGCACATCATATAGATCCAGAGGATTCAGCTTTGCCATAGGGTTTTCCGAGTTAATTGATTTGCGCTATTTTATCAATATTTTCAGGCTCAGGTATAGCACATTTCATTTCTCAGGTTTTGCGACTAGAATTTGCTATAGTGGCCTTATGCAAGATGTTATTTCAACCATTTCTGAACCCAAGCCCGAGCCATTGGTCGTGGCAATAGCCTCACGTGCGTTGTTTGACCTCGATGAAGCACATTTGATCTTTGAAACTCAGGGCTTGGAGTCTTACGCTAGATATCAGCGCGAGCATGAGAATCAGCTGTTGGAAGAAGGCGTTGCCTTACCGCTGGTAGGAAAGCTTCTAAAACTCAACCAAGGTCGTGGTGATAGCCCTCTTGTTGAAGTGATTTTGTTGTCCCGCAATAGCGCCGATTCTGGCTTGAGGATCTTTAATACCATCGAGGCCATGGGCCTGGATATAACTCGGGCTGCTTTTACCAATGGCGAGCCACCGCAGCAGTATATGAGTTCTTTCGGGGCGCAGTTGTTTCTTTCAGCTAATGGTGAGGATGTCAGACAAACTCTTGAACAAGGTTATGCCGCAGCGACTATTTTGCCCTCCACAGCCAACAACCGACACCCGGATCAGTTGCGAATTGCCTTTGATGGTGATGCCGTCTTGTTCTCAGATGAAGCCGAAAGAGTTTACAAGCAATCGGGCCTTAAGGCTTTTTCTGCGTCTGAAAAAGCCGCTGCCAATACACCATTGCGAGAAGGCCCATTTCGTAAAGTACTGGAATCCTTGCATCGCATTCAATCTGCCTGGCCAATTGAGGGTAATCCAATCCGTACCGCACTGGTAACTGCCCGTTCAGCACCAGCCCATAAAAGGGTGATTCTGACCTTACGTGAGTGGGGTATTAGAGTTGATGAAGCGCTATTTCTTGGTGGGCTTTCCAAAGGCGAGTTTTTACAGGCTTTTGGTGCTGATATATTCTTTGATGACCAACAGATGCACTGTGAGTCTGCCAAAGCTCATGTACCTACCGGGCATGTTCCTCATGGGGTTGCTAATCCATAGGCTCTGCGGAAATAACACAGCCAGTTTCCTGGAATTGCGACTAGCAATATCCGGGGCTATACCATTCTGAAAAGGCATGGAAGTAGTCGCCTATCCTTATCAGTGATAATTGTTCACTCAATACAGGATCTTTTTCAGGAAAGACAATCACTCCTCCCCAGCACTCAGCAGCGAATGATGTGCTGCTTATGCTTAAAAGAATCAAGACTGATAATGTTATCTTTCTAACTGTATTTGTTTTATATAAGTTTCTCTTATTCGAAACCATCGGTAAATATCGGTACTGCGCCACTGGGCCACTGTGGTAATAATCCAATAGTTTCACCACCAAATTGATAAGGGCCTGCATTGGTTCCATCTGGCAT
The DNA here is from genome assembly GCA_964511515.1 of uncultured Wenzhouxiangellaceae bacterium. Taxonomy (GTDB): domain Bacteria; phylum Pseudomonadota; class Gammaproteobacteria; order Xanthomonadales; family SZUA-36; genus SZUA-51. Next base: position 24,757 of record CAZEFU010000001.1, on the reverse strand, counting down.
CATGTCTATGGCAGGTGAACCAACTTTGTATATGTAATTTTTATCACCCAGGTTATCAAATAGATCTGCTGGATTTACTGTAATGCTATTTGTATCAGGATTATCGAAATTCAGTGTTACAAATTGAGAAGCCAAGGCTGCCTGCCATGGAGGCAGAGTAGCAAAACCCTGGGAAGAGAGCCCATAGGCATCAACACTAATTATACTATTTGAACTATGATATACATTATAATCAGAATAGTTCAATACAGGCTTTTTACCCAGATCTGTAGCTGCACTCCATGTTGTATATCGCGCATTCGTTCTGGCACGAATGATTATATTTCCCTTTACCGTGATATTTCTAGAGGCATCAACCTTAATACCTCTGGAGTTAGTAATATTTACTCCATCTATCAAATTGTGTTCGATCCGCACATCTCCACTTTGGGCAAAAGCTCCTGCCATTTCCACATTTATGCCACCTGAATCATTGAGTTTATCTTTATATAAAATATTATGATGTATGTAATTATCTCCGGCTTCAGCAGAATCACCAGCCCTAATACCGATGTAAACTGGTTTTGAGTCTACTATAATTTTATTGTACCTAATCTCAGACTCAAAATATTTACCTCGGGTGGCAAGGTCAGTTATATAGTGGTCTTTCCAAAAAATGCCTGCACCTGCATTTCTTATTTCGTTGTTTTCAATCAAGGCATTTATTACACCATATGCCATAATAGCTGTGCCCATGCGTCTAAAATTAGTAGTCCCCGCATCTACCTCATAAACATTGTCTAAATAATTGTTTCTCACAATCCAGTCTTGTGAACCCCACATGGATATGATATTGGTATTGCGTCCATACTCCCCTATGGTATTAATCATTTTATTATTTTCAATAATAACACCTGTGCTTATTCTTTCAGGATCTACTAAAGGGTCATTTGACTTACCCCAACTTGCAATTGCTCTAGTTCTGCTGTTGATAATATTAAAGCCACTTATGCGGATGTAATCTGTATTTTGCAGGTGTATTGCTATTCTTTGGTTTTCGCCGTCAATGGTTACCAGGCCCTCGTCTCCTGGTGTTGCTCTGACTGTAATTAAATTGTCTAATTCACCATTGGTCGTAAATACAATGTTGCTCGAGGGCGGAACATTATCTGACCATCCCACAAAAGTTCCTGTTGGAATATAGGGGCTTGTACCACCATCATCTGCATAAATTCCTGCGCTTACATTGAGTGTATCGCCTGGAGTCAACACACTTATTCCTTTTTGGATTGTTAGACAGGCATCATCGGTTATATTGGTGCAATTGTTGTCGTCACTACCACTCTTTGTAACCCAATATATATCTTGAGCTAATGCATTTGTGATGCCCAAACAAAGTAGGGTTAATGATATAAGCAACAATTTTACTGCTTTATTACTTTTATATTCATTTATTACATACATAAGTTTTTACCTAGATGATTTCGCTAATTATACGGCAAAAGAAAAAACATGGGTGCCGTCAGATTGGGCTGGAAATCTAAAAATAATAGCAGCAGCTATTGGTAATAGTTTTCAGCAAAAAGCTGTAGGACTTAATCACTTTTTACTCGTCACCATAGTTATGCAATAATCTCTGCCTAGAATAGTTTTCTTCATATATTTACTCAAAGCCATTCGTAAAAAGCAAACCAACTCCAATCATGGGGTTACCATATTGATCCCTGTCAGCGGGAGTTTCTGTCGTAATTGTCAGGTCATCAGCCCAAAACTTCTGATCCATATGTGCGCCCTCATTGTCCCAATAAGTGAAAAAGTATAATGAGCTTATATAGCTATCGGCATAAACCAAAATATTCCTGTCATTAGTTTCACCAATTAATCTGCCATCAATCCAAACTCTGACCATTGACTCACCACCCTCGCTGCCTTTTACATTGTCAAGTTTGAGGTAGAACTCTATAGTATTCCAATAACCCAATTTAAAAAAATCATTGGGCTCACCTGCAAAGTACCACTGTTGGGCTCCTTCAAAAATATAATGAAATGGCTGCTCGCCTAATCCTGATGGACCATTAATATATAAGTCGTTATAGCCTTCGCTCACAGGTGAACCATCCACATCGTGAAAAGCCCTTAATCTTAGAAACTTGTTTCTGCCATTTTGGTTAAACTCGAAATCTGCTGGGAATTTTAACCGGACACTTACCCAGATCTCTTGCCCTTTCGTGATCTTGCCGGCTAAATCATCAAAATTAGAGCAAGAAGGGAAGTTTATTACTCCCCCCAGTGTTCCAAATCCATTGCTGCCCTGCACAACATTCAGTTCAGCAGATTTGCCTATACCAAATGATTCTGCTTCGGTATAAAATGTCCTGCCAGCAGTTGAGGTAAATACTGGTTCACCATATTTTATGCAATCACCTGACTGGATGCTTTCACCTGAAACACCAGAATCAAAGGTCATTTCCAAGGTGCCTGCGAATGCATCAAAACGAATGAAGCTAACTAATATAAGTAATAGGGTTAATTTAAATATTGCTTTATGCATCATGTCCTTATTTCTCTTGAGCTTAAAGTATCTAGTTGCTCTCAAAGCCATCCGTCAATATTAAGTCATTAGAATTTAGTACAGCTCCGTGTACAGCGTTAGCTCGGATTCTAAAGTCATCTATCAAAAATTTGGTATCTTCCTGGAATCCACCACCTGGGGCACCGTTTGCCCAGCCTAATAATGTACCTTGATCTATAAAATTACCGCCATTGTTAATTGTTGAAGAAGCGTATTTAATAAGTTCATTACCATTAAAATCAGGATTGCCATTTCCTGTCCATCCCCAGTTATTGAGATTAGGTGCATAAGTTGCCGTCAACAGGACATTATCCTTAAAAATCTCATATAAACCATAGTCGCCTTCTTCAGTAGCTAGTTCTAAAAATATTTGATAGCTTGACCATTCGCCAGATCCAGTTTCCCATACAGGCAACTGATCCATATTCCATGAGTGTCCGTAATTTACTTGATCAATACCAGGATTAATAGATGGTAATGCCACAGATTCATTGCCCCATGCTTCACTATTAACAGCAATATTTGCAACTGAACCGCCATAATTTCCAGACCAAAGCATAAAAAACTTATGATTGAGTTCAACAGGCACATAATTAGCAGGTGTAAATATTTTAAAGCTCACCTCTACTTGTACGGCCTGTATAGAAATACCGTTTGAAGTAAGACCAAAATCACATTCAGTCCAGGAATCACCAGGAGCTATAGTGTGGGGATCTGTGCCAGCTGCGTAATATTTCATCTCTAATACTTTACTGGTGGCTTCTAGTCTATCGACACCATGCAACACCTTTTCTGCAGCACCATTCATCCCACATATCCAAAAAGAATTATCAATAGCTCCCTCAAAATCATCAAAAAACTCCCATTCTGGGCTGGCTAATGTTGTCGGTACTGCACCTTGCTGTGCTGATACATTGGTAAACCCTAATAAGGTCGTTAAGATTATCAAAGATTTTATTATGTTAGTTTTCATCTTGGTTTTTCTTATTTATGTTTTATATTGTGCGAAGTAACTATTCAAAGTCATTGGCAAATATCAGGCCTGTACCAGCAGGCCACTGCGGTAACAACCCAATGACTTCATTGCCAAGCTGATAAGGACCTGCGTTGGTTCCATCCGGCATCATGCCTATGGCAGGTGAACCAGCTTTGTATATGTAGTTTTTATTATCCAGGTTATCAAATAAATCAGCTGGATTTACAGCAATGCTATTTGCATCTGGATTATCAAAATTTAGTGAAACAAATTGAGAAGCCAGGGCTGTCTGCCAAATGTTTAAAGCAGAAAAACCCTGGTAAGCACTGCCATAGCTATCTGCAGAAATTACAAGATTAAAAGTATTGTAGATATTGTAATCCGAATAGTTAAGAGTGGGCTTCTTCCCTAAAGCTATACTTGAGTTCCAGGTAGTATATTCTGCATTCACTTTAGTGCGAATAATTATATTGCCCTTTACTGTAATATTTTCAGATGAGTCAACTTTAATACCTCGGGAGTGGGTGATATTTTCCCCATCAATCAAGTTGTGTTCAATCCGCACACTGCCACTTTGTGCAAAAGCACTAGCCATTTCTATACTCACACCACCCTCCTCATTGGAGCCATGTCCGAATAAAATATTATGATGTATATAATTATCTCCTGCCTCAACAGAGTTAGTAGCCCTGATGCCAACCCAAATCGGCCTGTCTGTTGCCTCAATCTTATTAAATCTAATCTCAGATTCGTTAACCTTGCCTCGGGTAGCTAGATCTGTAATAAAGTGATCTTTCCAGAAGATGCCGTTTTTTACATCTGAAATATCGTTATGCTCAATCAGTGCATTAATAACACCATAAGCCTGAATACCTGATTCATTTTGTGTAGTAGTAACAACTTTCTCAATCTTGTTATTTCTCACAACCCAGTCTTTAGAGCCCCACATACCAATTGCGGATACATTCTTCCCCCATGCTCCACTTGTATTGTATATGTAACAATTTTCAACAACTATACCAATAGCAAGCCTGGATTCATCTGCCACAGCATTACTGGTTTGCCCCCAGGATGCAATACCAATTATTTTATTATTAATAAAAGTCAAACCCTTAATATGAACATAATCGAGATTCCTTGTAGTTAGTCCGAGTCGAGCCATTTCACTATCAATAATGACCTCACCTTCAGCACCAGGAGCCGCTTGTATGGTGATTAGGTTTCCAGGTGTTCCACTATAATCAAGTCCCAGGCTGGCATAGTCACCATCGAGCCACCCGGCTCTGCTTGTATAAGGACTCGTAGAGGTATCTTCTATATAAGTTCCTGCTGCTATATTTACAGTATCACCTGCCTGAGTCGCCATGCTGATACCTTTCTGGATGGTCAAACAGGCATCATTGCTTGCATTACTGCAATTGTTATCGTCATCACCATTTTTTGCTACCCAGTACTCAGCAGCATATGATGTATTGCCCACGCTAACAAAGAGCATTGTTAATAGTGTCATTCTTCTTATCATATTGATTTCCATATCGGTGTTCCGTGTCCATTCATTAATTTAAAATCCAATATCTTACTGAACCTTTGCGTAAGTCGACTTATACTCCCATGCGTCCTTTCAACCAAGGTAATAGAGGCTTGCAGATGAGTATTTATCTGAACTGTTCGTTTAGAATGCGTTCTTCCAGAGAATGATCCGGGTCAAACATTAACTTTAGATTGGTTTGCTGGTCTTCGGTAATTGCTACCCTGACCACATCCCGTACTTCTATGAAGTCGGCGGTCGCACTAACTGGCCGTTGTTGATGGTCTAGCAAATCAATAACTATTTTCACTGCCGCCGGCAGTACCGCCCCGCGCCAGCGGCGTGGTCTGAACGGTGAAATCGGGGTGAGCGCCAAAGCATTCGAGTCCAGCGGCAAGATTGGCCCATAGGCAGAAAAATTATACGCACTACTACCAGCAGCGGTCGCCACCAACACACCATCCGCTACCAGCTCTTCAATTTTTACGGCATTATTAACAGTAATTTGCAGGTGTGCCGCCTGGTTTTTCTGGCGCAATAATGAAACTTCATTTATTGCCATGGCTGTATGCCTCTCGCCACTTGCTGTCAATGCTTCCATTTTCAGTGGTTTAAGAGCTACGCAATCGGCCTGATCTAGCCTTTGCAGTAAGTCATCATTCTGATACCTGTTCATCAAAAAACCAACTCTGCCTAAACGCATACCATAGACTGGTAGTCCTGTATCAACAAATTTATGCAGAACCCGTAACATAAAGCCATCTCCACCAAGGGCAACAATTACATCTGCTGAATCCAGTGGCACATGCCCGTATCTGGATTTTAACTCGGCCAGGGCAGCCGGTGTTTGAGTGTGCCTGGAGCCAACTATATGCAGACGCAACCGTGCCATTAGACCGGTTCTTTGAGCAAACTACGCAGCGAGTTAACTGCTACTGAAATCGTCGCGTAATCAAGCTCTTGAAGTGTACGCATATCGGCCAGTAATTCGATTACCCGATCCAATTCATCTTTGTTATCACCCAGCCAGCGGCTGACAGTTTCATCACCGGCATCTCCATAAGCAACCAATACCTGCCCGGCGAGTCCACGATGTTGCCGGAACAACTCCTCGCGTAAAATATTTCTAGCCGCGGCATCCCATTGCCCTTCTACATCCAGTTCTTCAATTTGCTGCATCAGCCACTTCAGGTTCATGGTTTGACCAAGCTGGAAATATACTGCGGCAACTTTCTCCACGGGTAAATCTCTGCGCCCTGCTTCATCAACAATATCTAATGCAGATGTTAAACGCGGTAGAAGTGCAAGAGTATTGGCAAGCTCATCTGCAAGCCCTGAGCCTACATATCTTTGTACCTGAGATGAGAGCAGGCGCTGATCATCTTTATTCAATAGGCTCGATACACTTGCCGCTAACTTGGTAATACCAGGCTTCAGGCGATCAACTTGAAGTTTGATATCTAATTCTAGATCAGCTTGTACCAACAACCAGCGCACAGCCTGTCGCAACAGCTTCCAAACCACGAGCAGCGCATCAGTCTGCACTGTAGCTGAAACTTTATTATCCAAGGCCTCAACAGCCAACCACAAAGGGTCTAGGTCAAAGGCATCGCGGGCAATCAGAAATGCTCTGCTAACTTCACCCGGACTATGCCCAGTTGCTTCTTGCATCATCAAACAAAATGACGCTCCCATTCGATTCACTATCGAATTGGTAACCATAGTAGTGATGATTTCGCGTTTCAACCGATGCTGGTGCATCTCATCTGGATAGCGTTGCTGAATTGCTGTTGGAAAGTAATCAAACAACTCGGTACGCAAATATTCATCGTCAGGTAGATCAGATTTCAGTAACTGCTGATACAACACAATTTTTGCATAGGAGAGCAAAGTTGATAGCTCTGGTCTGGTAAGACCTTTACCTGTGCTACGACGTTGTTCAATATCTTCATCTGATGGCAGAAACTCCAACTCGCGATCCAGTAATCCTTGTTGCTCTAGAGACTCAATAAAATGTGCTTTGGCGCCTAATCTGGCGCCAGTTAAGCGTTCCATCATGGAAATGGTTTGTGATTGCAGATAGTTAGAGCGCAGCACCAGTTGATCAACATCAGCTGTCATTTCAACTAGTAATTCATTTCTAGATTTAAAATCCAATTTATCCTGACGCATAAGCTGGTTGAGTAATATTTTTATATTTACTTCATGATCTGAGCAATCCACACCGGCGGAATTATCAATAAAGTCAGTATTGATCCGCCCACCAGAGAATGCATATTCCACCCTGCCAAGCTGGGTAAAGCCCAAGTTTCCGCCCTCGCCTACAACCTTGCAATTTAGCTCAGAACCATTAATTCGTAGTATATTATTTGCAGTATCGCCAGCATCAGCGTTACTCTCTGAAGCAGCCTTAACATAGGTACCAATGCCACCATTCCAGAGCAGGTCAACTTTAGCTTTTAACAGCAATATTATTAGCTGAGTTGGTGTCATTTGCTTTTCATCCACACCCAGCCATTTCCTAACTTGTGGGCTTAGCTCAATGGACTTCAGTTGCCTTGAGAAAACACCGCCACCTTTGGATATTAACTTGTGGTTGTAATCATCCCAACTGGAGCGCGGTAGCGCAAACATGCGTTGTCGTTCGGCAAAGCTACTGGCAGCATCTGGATCAGGGTCAAGGAAGATATGCATATGATTAAATGCTGCTTGCAAGCGAATATGCTCGGAAAGCAACATTCCGTTACCAAACACATCACCAGCCATATCGCCAATGCCAACAACTGTAAAATCTTCTGTTTGCGTATCTACTCCAAGTTCGCGGAAATGCCGTTTTACAGATTCCCAGGCACCTTTGGCAGTAATACCCATAACCTTATGGTCATAACCCACCGAACCACCGGAGGCAAAGGCATCACCCAACCAGAAACCATACTCAGCTGCAACTTCATTGGCAGTATCGGAGAAAGTAGCTGTGCCTTTATCAGCTGCTACCACCAGATAAGGGTCATCCTCGTCCAGTCGAAGCACATCTGGCGGTGGCAAAACCTCATCTTCAACAAGGTTGTCACTGATATCTAAAAGCCCGCGAATAAAGCTTTTATAGCAATGCACAACCTCTTTCATTACGGTTTCTCGATCACCTTCAGGCATTCTTTTAACTACAAAACCGCCCTTGGCACCAACTGGAACTATCATTGTGTTTTTTACATTTTGGGCTTTCATCAAGCCCAGCACTTCGGTGCGGAAATCTTCCCGACGATCAGACCACCGTAGACCACCTCTGGCAACCTTGCCCATGCGCAAATGAATTCCTTCAACGCGTGGAGAATAAACCCAAATCTCTCGGAATGGACATGGCTTGGGTAAATCTACAACTAGGGCAGAATCTATTTTGAAAGATAAATATTCGCGTGGGTTTCCTGCTTCATCACTGCGGAAATAATTACTTCTTAGAGTAGCCAAAATTAGATTGCAAAAGGCGCGCAATATTCTATCTTGATCTAAACTTGCAACTGATTCCAGGGCACAAAGAATTGCAGCCTTAAGAGTCTTTATTTGGGCAGCGCGCTTACCGCTACCGCGCGCATCTACTGCAGCTTGCAAATATTCACCTAAAGCTGATGCAGTATCCTCATGCAGCACCGCATATGCTTTTTGCATACGCCCGCCACGACGGCGTGCACCGGCTTCGCTTTCCTTATCTCGTGCTGGGTCAAACTCGGTTTCGAACAAATCCACTAACAAGCGTGCTAGTAATGGATAGTTTTCAAGGGTTTGTGCCATATATGCCTGTGAAAATGGCATCCCTGTTTGCAACAGGTATTTACAATAAGCCCGTAAAATAGTGATTTGGCGCCAGTGTAAACGCGCTGAAAGCACCAATCGGTTAAAGCTATCACTCTCATTGTGGCCACGCCAAGTGCGCTCAAATGCAGTTTGCATATTTTCACGCACAGCTTCGATATCGAGATCGCCGCCAGTGGCTAGCACCATATCGAAATCTTGAACCCAAATGGATTTATCTGCAGTTAGGCGGAACTCATATGGTCTCTCACTAACAATACTTAGCCCGAGATTCTCCAGCATTGGTAGCACTTCTGTGAGTGGAATCGGTCTTGAGTATTTGAATACCTTAAACCGCAGTACTCCCATGCGCTTCTTGCGCGGCCGGTACAGGCTCATACCCAGATCGTTCTCATCGGTGAGCTCTGCCATATTTTGCAGATCAAAGCTGGCTACCCAAGGCGACACATCTTCAGTATAAGAAAGCGGTACAGCACGATTAAACTTCTCAAAAACAGCAAGGCCATCGGTCTCACCTTGTTTTTGAATTAAAATTTGCTTTAATTCATCTTCCCATGAACGCACAGCTTTAACGATTTTGGCTTCTATTTCAGCAACATCAAATTGAGGATCCTCTCCGGCTCTAGGACGCACTACGATATGCAGGCGAGCTAATGGGGAGTCAGATACCTGAACTTGATAATCTATGCGTTCACCTTTAAGACAGCGTTTCAGAATGGTCTGAATGGCTCGTCGGTTTTCAGTATTAAATCGATCTCTTGGAATAAACAACATGCAGGAGTAAAAGCGCCCAAAAAGCTCACGGCGAATTAATAATCGCGTGCGTTGGCGCTCCTGTAATTTAAGAATAGCCAGTGCCAAAGATGATAGCTCGGCAACTGTAGATTGAAACAATTCATCGCGTGGTAAAGTCTCCAGAATATGAATTAGAGCTTTCCATGCATGTGAGTCTGGACGCAAACCTGAATGCTGCATAACAGCCTCAACCCTGGCCCTAATTAGAGGAGTATCCCAGGCACTTCGAGTATATGCATTAGAAGTAAACAGGCCAATAAAGCGATGCTCGCCAATAGCCTTGCCCTTCTTATCGAATATTTTGACCCCAATGTAGTCCATATAACCACTACGATGAATACTTGATCGAGTGCTTGTTTTGGTAATAATCAGTAAGTCAGGTTTATCTTTGCTGCTGTTGATATCAATTGCTGGCAGGCTTGATAGTGGGCGTGGTGCTCCTGGAGAATGCTGCTCGTCTAATATACCTAAACCGCTTTCAGGTACGATTTGTAAGACTCTAGCATCCCCTTTGCCACTTATTTTGTACTGCCGATAACCAAAGAAGATGAAATTATCATCGGCCAACCAGCTAATAAATCTGCTCGCATCAGCACTATCATCTCTACTTTTAGAGTCACTATCAGCGGTTAATGCAGCAGAAGTCTCAAGAGCCTTCTCGACCATTGGCCGCCAATCTGCAACCACCAATTTTAGTTCTGCTAGAACTTTATAGATAACTTTCTTAAGTCGTTGCAAACGATCTTTACTTAGCCGATCTACAACCAAATAAATCAAGGACTCGGATACCGAATCTTTATCTTTTTTACTTTTCTCGGCTGAAAGAATACGCAGCAACTTGCCACTTTCATCGCGAACTACATTGATTACTGGATGGAATAAGTGATGAATACCAATATCACCCTCTGCCAGTAACAAACTAATGGAATCAACTAAGAACGGACCGTCAGGGTTATTTAACTGAATGACACTGGCACTGCTGTCCCAGCCATTCTTTTCAGCTTCGGGGTTAAATATTCGTACTTTAGAAGCGCCTTTATCGCGCTGCTCGATAAACTGGTACAGGTCTGTTATCCGACCTGCCAATTCATCCGGTGAGCGCTCTAAAAATTCATCCGCTGTTGCCTGCCTGAAAAACTCCTCAGCCAAGAGCCTAAGATCTGTAAAGGGTAGATCTTCTCGAGCTTTCAATAAAGCTGCTACTGCTGCTCTAATCTCTTTAATTTCAGTCATCTCAGCCTATCTCCCAAAGCGGCTATCAGAATACAAAAATCTGCTATCTTAAATTCATCTGATACTAGTCACATCGCGTGAAATAACCAGCCTTTGGATCTCACTGGTGCCTTCATATATTTCAGTAATTTTAGCGTCACGAAAATACCTTTCTATAGGCATTTCCCTGCTGTAGCCCATGCCGCCATGAATTTGAACTGCCTGATGGGCAACAAACATTGCGGTTTCAGAGGCAAATAACTTGGCCATTGCCGCCTGTAAACTATAGCGTCCACCCTCGCCTCGATCATATTTTTGCTTTGCCATTGCTGCCTGGAAAGTTAATAATCTGGAGGCCTCAATTCGGGTTTTCATATCGGCAATTTTAGCTTGCGTCATCTGAAAGGTCCCAATGGGTTTCCCAAATGCCTCGCGATCACGCGAATACTCTACGCTTGCTTCAAACGCTGCAGTCGCAATACCTATTGCTTGAGAAGCAATACCAATGCGACCAGCATCAAGAACTCCCATGGCATTGGCAAAGCCACGCCCTTCTTCACCGAGCAGATTTTCTGCTGGACATTTATAATCTTCGAACTCTATTTCACAGGTTGCCGATGCCCGAATACCCAATTTTGGTTCGGTTTTACCACGAATAAATCCGGGTTTATCAGTCTCAACAATAAATGCAGAGATGCCCCGGGTGCCCTGCTCTGGATCAGTGACTGCAAACAACACCACATAATCAGCCACCGGCCCTGAAGTAATCCAGGATTTCTTGCCATTAATCACGTAATGACTGCCATCATCACTAAGCACCGCACGGGTACGCATGGCGGCTGCATCAGAACCCGATTGCGGTTCAGTTAGGGCATAAGCACCAATCTTTTTACCAGTGGCAATATCGCGCACAAACTTCTGTTTTTGATCTTCATTGCCGTGCTTAAGGATTCCATGACAAAAAAGCGAGTTATTTACTGACATAATGGTCGAGTGTGCAGCATCTGCTTTGGCTATTTCAATCATTGCCAGCACATAGGCAACTGGATCCATTCCAGCCCCACCGTACTTTTCAGGCACTTCAATTCCCATCAAGCCTAATTCACCCATTTGCCGAATATTATCCAACGGAAATTCCCCACTAGCATCAAACTCAGCCGCCACCGGTAAAATTTCGCTAATAGCAAAATCACGGGCTGCTGCCTGAATCATTTCCTGTTCTTCGCTTAAGTTAAAGTCCATGCTGCATTTTTCCAATAAATTGATATGCAAGATTATAAACCTTTGCCCCGATTACCGCACATCTAATGGTTAATTGATGAGCAACATACAGTTTATTAAATTCCTGAACGAAATCTGTTCATACCGCAGTCACTACACTCTTCAATCTAGAGCGGAGATCAAACCACTATTTCACCAATACCATTCACTATTAACAGCCGCTGATATAGAAAATATAGCCGTATTAACTGTATATATTTCTAGATTTACAGCGCCTGTAAACTATCTTCTGTGATTCTCTCATTAAAAGCTCACAGTCTTAGGATATTATGGAGATTGAGTTTAAACTCCACCTCGGGCATTATTGCTCTATAAATGATTCAAGGAGAAACCTGATCGACCTGCAATCTGCATCGCAACTAATTCGGCTATTATCTGATACAACTCGGGCAAGGTTGCTGTTTTTGCTTGAATCTGAAGAACTTAGTGTGGCTGAGCTGGCTGCTATTACTCGCCTGGCGCAACCACGAGTATCTACCCACCTGGCCAAATTACGCGAAGCTGGCTTGGTAAATGACCGGCGCGCAGGCGCTTCTGTGTTCTACCGCCTAAGTTCGCAGCAAAATGATCGCCAAACAGCCGCTTTATGGGAGATTTTTCGCGATAGCGTGGCTGACCCCTTAATTGAACAAGATCGCCAACGCATAGCCGATATTCTTGCCCAGCGTTCTGCAGGACGGAGCTGGGCTGATTCTGTTGCCGGTGATATGGAACGGCGTTATTCACCCGGGCGTACATGGGAGGCCACCACCAGGGCTTTGGTGCATCTACTAGAGCTTGGCGATGTGCTGGATATTGCTTCCGGAGATGGAGTAATGGCAGAATTACTGGCGGGTCATGCCAAAAGCATCCATTGCCTGGATATCAGTGACCGGATTCTCGAGGCAGGCAAAAAACGCCTTAAAGACAGACAGAATGTAAGCTTCCACAAGGGCGATATGCACAATCTTCCATTTGCCGATCAATCCATGGATACCGTGCTGCTGATGCATGCGCTTACCTATACCCAAGAGCCACAAAGGGTGTTTGATGAGGCATCCAGAGTACTCAAGACTGGTGGTAATCTGTTGGCTGTGACCTTGCGTCAGCATGCCCATACCCGCGCTGTTTCAGCTTTCGATCACGTAAATCAGGGTTTTGATGAGCCAGAGTTACGTGATTTTTGTAAAACTGCTGGTTTGGAAGTGAATTTCTGCACTACTTCCTCAATTGAGAAACGCACTCCGCATTTTGCGGTGCTTACCTTATTGGCGAGCAAATAGACCTGTTACCAGCTTAAATCATCTGGTACAGGGTGTTCTGCCTCTTCAGCATCAACTACACCCTTGAGATCGGGTACATGATATGGGGATAAGTCTGCAACCTCGGTCGCAGTTTCTGCTTTGACCAGAAAATACCTGCCGCGTAAAAAAACCACTGCAAGTTCACCACTATTCAGATTGCCCAGTTGCTTTTCATCAACCATTACTTTTCTGATTTTGCCATGATGCAGGAAATTTCGAGCTAGAACTGCATCAGGGATATTAAGTTTAACCGGGTCGACAAGCATAAATATTTTCTGATTTATTTCTTGCCTACGCCTTTGCTCGGCTTTTTTCTGTTCACGTTTTTGCAGTTTATCGCTTTTCTCCGCATGGTTGCGCGCTGCCCATGCCTGCTCGAGATCCGACTTTTGCTTGCTTGCGTTGTTTGTTGGCTTTGATCTTTTATTACTTTTAGCTTTAGTTTTTACAGGTTTTGCAAAACCTGCACTCAAAAGCTGATCACGGAGTGATTCAGACATGATTCGCCTTCCCTGCAGCCAAAATACCTCGAAAATACTCAATAGTTGTTAATAAACCTTGCCGTAATTCAATTCCTGCCTGCCAATTTAATTGCTCTGCAGCCAAGCTAACATCTGGTTGCCGCTGTACTGGGTCATCGGCTGGTAAATCGTGGTAGACAAGTTGAGAATCAGAATCACATAGTTCCAGCACCAGCTCTGCTAGTTGTAGCATTGTAAAGCTACGCGGATTACCAAGATTAACTGGGCCCGTAAACTCCGAATTCATCAATCGTATCAGACCCTCTACCAAGTCATCACGATAGCAAAAAGAACGAGTCTGACTGCCGTCACCATAGATAGTAATATTTTTATTTTCAAGAGCTTGAATAATAAAATTAGAAACCACCCGACCATCATCCGGATGCATACCCGGGCCATATGTATTAAAAATTCTGGCTATACGTATCGGCATTGCATGTTCACGAAAATAATCAACAAACAGGGTTTCGGCACAGCGCTTGCCCTCATCGTAACAGGCTCTAATTCCAATCGGGTTTACATGCCCCCAGTAGGCTTCAGGTTGTGGGTGTACCGCCGGGTCACCATATACTTCAGAGGTAGATGCCTGGAGGATACGGGCGCCATTCTGCTTGGCTAATTCCAGCAAATTTATGGCACCGAGCACAGATGTACGAGTAGTTTTTATTGGGTCGCTTTGGTAATGTATGGGTGATGCTGGGCAGGCCAAATTGTATATTTCATCAACCTTGATTTTTATAGGCACTGTTACATCATGATTGATGGCATTAAAATCTAGTTTTGCCAACAAATGCTCTATATTGCGTTTTTGCCCAGTGAAATAATTGTCCATGCAAGTCACTTTATGACCTTGGGCAAGTAATCTCTCACACAAGTAAGAACCCAAGAAGCCTGCCCCACCAGTTACCAAGATATGACTCATTCCTCGCTCCCAGTGTTGTGACTCTGCCTGCCGATACCAAAATATTCAAAACCCAGCTTATTTAAGATCTGCGGATTCCAAATATTCCTTCCATCAAAAATTATTTTTTGTTTCATCTCTGCAAACAAACGGGGAAAATCTGGCTCAGAAAACTGTTCCCACTCAGTAACTAATACCAGTGCATCGGCACCATCAGCGACGGCGTACATATCATCGCAATAGTGTATTTTGTCAGCATGCATTTGCAGCAAGCTTTGCGCTACAGTCATTGCTACGGGATCGTAAACGTTAATATTCGCACCACAAGATAGTAATTTTTCGATCAGCACCAAGCTTGATGCCTCGCGCATATCATCTGTATTGGGTTTGAAGGCCAGGCCCCAGATTGCAATAGTTACACCTGTCAGGTTTTCTCCAAACTTGTTTCCGATTTTGGAAAACAATACTTCCTTCTGGCGCTTATTCACTGATTCAATTGCCTGCAGAATCTCAGCTTTATAGCCATATTCCCTGGCAATTTCTTCCAGTGCGCGTACATCCTTTGGGAAACAGGAACCGCCGTAACCTGCGCCGGCAAAAATGAAATTTTCACCAATTCGTTTATCAGAGCCAACTCCGATCCGTATATGGTCGATATCTGCACCTACCAACTCAGCAATATTTGCAATTTCATTCATTGTGCTGATTTTACTGGCTAACATAATATTGGCAGCATATTTAGTCATTTCACTAGAGGCAATATCCATGACAATGAGTTTTTCTTGATCTTGACTAAAAGGTGCATACAGATCCCGCAATCTCTGTTCGCTGCGTTTTGAATCAACACCTATTACAATTCTGTCAGGACTCATAAAATCTTGTATGGCTGCACCTTCTTTTAGAAACTCTGGATTGGAAGCTACATCAAAGTCAATATCCAGCTTACGCTGCTCTAAAGACTGCTCGATAATTGCACAAACTTTACTGGCAGTGCCAACTGGTACGGTTGATTTGGTAATTATCAAGCGATAATCATCCATAAGTTCGCCAATTGATGTGGCAACGCTGATGACATGTTTGAGGTCGGCAGAGCCATTTTCATCTGCAGGAGTCCCTACAGCAATAAATATGATCTCTGCAAAGGCAACTAAGTCAGTAATACTGCTGGTGAAATGTAGGCGATTATTAGCGGTATTTTGCTCTACCAGGCTCGTCAAACCAGGCTCATAAATCGGGATCTTGCCCAGCTTAAGGGCTTCAATTTTAACAGTGTTAACATCCTGACAAAGCACCTGATAACCAATTTCTGCCAGACAAGCACCAGTTACCAATCCTACATAGCCAGTGCCAACGACACCAATTTTCATTTGTAATCCCTTACTTAATTAAAAACCGGGGCTGTATGAGCAGCCCCGGTTAATAATTATTATTTATTTGTCTTCGCCAATTGAGATTAACTCAACATCAAAGACCAACGTCGCATTTGGCATAATGGTTGGAGGAGAACCAGTTTCACCGTATGCAAGTGCTGAAGGAATAAAGAATTTAAATTTACTACCAACAGACATTAACTGCAAACCTTCAGTCCAACCAGGAATCACTCGATTCAATGGGAAAGAGGCAGGTGCATTACGCTTATAAGAACTATCGAATTCCTTCCCATTCAACGTTGTACCACGGTAATGCACAGTCACTAGGTCTTCAGCGGCAGGTTTTGCACCTTTACCCGCATCTAACACTATATATTGCAAACCAGATTCAGTTGTTGTAACACCATCTTTCTTAGCGTTTTCAGCAAGAAAAGCAGTACCTTCGGCAGAGTTAGTGGTGGCCATCTCAACAACTTGGGCTTTTGCTTCAGCGGTTTTACGCTCTATAAATGCCTGTCTTGTAGTATTGATTTCTTCCTCACTCATAGCCGTTTCATCACCCTTATAACCGGTTTCTATACCAGCAATAAGTGATTTGAAGTCAACCTCAATTCCTTGGGCTTCAAGCGTTCTGCCGATATCATTACCAAAGATATAGCTCAATTTTTGTGCTTCTGTTTCCAACTCAACTGCTCCTGCACTAGTGATAAGCACAGCATTTAAAGTAACCGCGATTAGTGATTTTTTAAACATATTAGATCCCATTTGTAAAACTCCGTAATTTCAACCTGCTATTGTCACCTGATATTGAGCACTTGGCAACTAGAAGACGCGAAAATGCAGGTATGATATTTATCCCGCAGCTTCCAGTACCGCTCGATTATGTACCTTTGAGCCTAAACAGAGCTGTGAGTTCCCTAAAACTCAACAAATTTACCAGCTTGTTTTTAATGCTGATATTGCTCTACAAAGCAGCAACATAGGGTATAATTCCACACTCGCAGCTTGCCTCCTATTTAGGCGCTCTCTTTAGCGGGAAACAATTAAAATTCAGGAGCGCCTGAGGCGAAAACCCTATGACTTCAATATTCGATGGCCACGGTGGCCCACTGTTAAACCTATTTGTTAGCGACACTGAGTTGGCAGATGCCAAAACCCATGCTGGAACCTTGTCCGACTGGGATTTAACTGCGCGTCAGATCTGTGATCTGGAGCTGCTTCTAAATGGAGGTTTTTCACCATTAGAGGGATTTCTCAACAAAGATGATTATCAAAAAGTACTTAGTGATATGCGCCTGGTTGATGGGACTCTCTGGCCAATACCGATAAATTTGGATGTTTCTACTGAGTTTGCAGCCAAACTTGAACAGGGTGATGAGTTTGTACTGCGTGATGCCGAAGGCGTTGCCATTGCAATAATGACTGCTGAAACTATCTGGTCTCCAGATTTTGATGCCGAAGCCCAAGCCGTATATGGAACTACAGATAAAAAGCACCCAGCCGTTGCCTATCTGCAACAACACAGCAATCCTGTGTATATTGGTGGCCGAGTGCGCGGCCTGCAAGCAACGGTTCACTATGACTGCAAACATTTACGCCATGATCCTATTAAACTTCGCACCTTATTCGAGAAACTCGGCTGGCAACGTGTCGTTGCATTTCAAACTAGAAACCCAATGCACAGAGCGCACCAGGAATTAACTTTTCTTGCTGCCCGCGAAACTGAAGCAAACTTATTAATCCACCCAGTAGTTGGCATGACCAAACCGGGTGATATTGATCATTTAACTCGGGTTCGTTGTTATGAAGCCCTGTTACCGAATTACCCAGAGCAAACCACCCAACTTAGCCTGCTGCCTTTAGCAATGCGTATGGGTGGCCCAAGGGAAGCTCTTTGGCATGCCATTATTCGTAAAAATTATGGCTGTACCCACCTGATTGTAGGTCGTGATCATGCCGGCCCAGGTAACGATAGCAACGGCGAGCCTTTTTATGGCGCCTTCGATGCACAAGAACTGCTGGCCAAGCACGAGAAAGAAATTGGTATTGAAATGGTACCATTTAAGATGATGGTATATGTATCTGAGCGCGCCCAATACGCAGCAATTGATGAAGTAGTAGAGGGAGAAACTGTTCTTAATATTAGTGGCACCGAACTTCGCCGCCGCCTGTATGAAGGCCTGGATATCCCCGATTGGTTCACTTTCCCCAAAGTAGTTGAAGCACTCAGGCTCAGGTATCCGCCCCGCCACAATCAGGGCTTTACGGTATTTTTCACAGGGCTATCTGGTTCTGGCAAGTCTACAATTGCCAATGTGTTAATGATTAAACTTCAAGAAATGGGTTCACGCCCAGTAACCCTGCTCGATGGTGATGTTGTGCGCAAGAACCTTTCATCAGAGCTCGGGTTTTCCCGTGAGCACCGCAACCTGAATGTCTTACGCATTGGTTATGTTGCCAGCGAAATCACCAAAAATGGTGGTGTAGCTATCTGTGCACCAATCGCGCCATATAGTGATACACGCGATCAAATTCGCGCAAATATTGAACCTCTTGGCGGATTCCTTGAAGTACATATCTCTACTCCAATAGAAGTCTGCGAGAAAAGGGATAGAAAAGGTCTATACGCGAAGGCAAGACGCGGAGAAATCAAACAGTTTACTGGTATTGATGACCCGTATGAGGCTCCGGAAACACCAGAAATAGCCCTTGATACACTCAATATGTCACCAGAGCAGGCCGCACAGAAGATTATCTTAAAGCTTGAGGCTATGGGGCTTATTGCTGCTTGATTACCCGTACTTACTAGGTTTAGACATAGACAAGAGGATCAATGCCAGCTCCAACGCTGGCAAATAACTATATCTTTGTATAATAAATTTGTGTTTTTAATAATGTGGTGTTATACTTCACTACAACACTAAATATGCAATCAACTAATACACGCAAAGGTGAAGACTATGTTTAGACTTACACAACATAAAATCCTGGTTATTCCGCACTTTATCGCGGCTGTGAGCGGTATTGCACTGCTTTTGAGTGTAATGATTGAGGAACCAATTGCCTCTGAGCAATTAACTCAAGTCCACCAAAACTCAAATCAAACTGAATGTATAGAGGCAACAACAAGCCCCGATATAGACATTACTGATCCAGTTGTGGTTCGTAGTTTTTCTCTGCTACACATATTCTGAGCGATTATTTATGTCATCTAACTGGAACGATAACCAACCTATTTATTATCAACTGTGCGAGCTAACTATTGAGCGCATTCTTGATGGCTCATTAAATGAGGAAGATGCCCTGCCCTCCGTTCGCCAAGTCGCTGCCGAGTTGCAACTTAATCCAATCACGGTATCTAAGGCATATCAGATGCTGGTTGATGATGGTGTTGTGGAAAAAAGACGTGGCTTGGGAATGTTTGTGAAAACTGGCGCCAGAGAGCAACTATTAAATACCGAGCGAGAAAAATTCCGTAAACATATCTGGCCAGATATAGTGGCACGGATTAAACGGCTGGAGATAGATCCCACCAGCTTATTCGATTCTATTAATAAACCCAGAAAATAACCGGGGAAAATACCGTAATGAATACAGTAATTAGCGCACAAAGCTTAAGTAAAAAATATGGCAATCATTTTGCTGTAAATAATATTGATCTCGAAATCCAACCGGGCAGAATTGTCGGCCTGATTGGCCCTAATGGTGCTGGTAAGACCACATTGCTTAAAGCAATACTGGGCTTAACCACCTTTGAGGGTGAGCTTAATGTATTAGGCATGGATCCGCGCACAAACCGCGATGAACTGATGGAGCAGATTTCATTTATTGCCGATGTTGCAGTATTGCCAGGCTGGATTCAGATATGGCAAACACTGGATGTTGTCGAGGGCTTGCATAGTAATTTCAGTCGTAGCAAATGCATGGAATTTCTCGGTAAAACTAAAATAGGCATGAACAAAAAAGTCAAGGAACTATCCAAAGGCATGGTTGCCCAACTGCATTTGGCTTTAGTAATGTCTATAGATGCTAAATTCCTGGTGCTGGATGAGCCCACTCTGGGACTTGATATCCTGTATAGAAAAACCTTCTACACCAATCTTCTCAACGACTACTTTGATGAGCAAAAGTCAATTATTATCACCACTCACCAGGTCGAAGAAATTGAACATATTCTTACCGATTTGATATTTATAAATGATGGCAAAATTGTACTCGACTGCAGCATGGAAGACATCCAGCGCAACTATGTAGAACTAATGACCAGTAGTGAAAATGCCGCTACAGCAAGAGCGTTGTTACCTCTGAGTGAAACCACTAGTTTCGGTAAACATGTGTTTTTATTTAATGGAGCCCCCGGCAGAGACCTTAAAGAATTAGGTGAAACCAGGACTCCAAATGTTGCTGACCTCTTCGTTGCTATCATGGGAGGCCAATAATGGATAAATATTCAACAGTCACAAAATTTAAAACCTTGCTACTTCGAGAGTACTGGGAAAATAAAGGATCCTTCCGCAATACCCCCATCATTATTGGTTTGCTCACGATAGGCTTTATGCTTATGGGGATAACCATTCAGTCTACTTTTGACCATAATGATTTTACTTTCAGAGAAGGGTTGCGCTTGTTAGCCACTCAACCTGAAGAGATGCGGGGGATGCTCGTTACTCAGAGTATGATGGCGCTTTCCAGTTTCTTTATTTTTATAATGTCTATTGTTACTTTTTTCTACCTGCTCGGTTCTTTATATGATGACCGTAAAGACAAATCGATACTATTTTGGAAATCGCTGCCAACATCAGATTCCCTGACTATTGCCTCCAAGCTGTTCGCCGCCATGTTTGTAATTCCACTCATGTTCTGGCTAGCCTTAATTGTTACAGAAATTGTGTTGATGTTAATTGGTATGCTGATGATCTGGAATGCAGATCAAAGCGCCTGGAATTTGTTGTTTGGGCCATCTGAGCCACTCAAAGCTTGGGGCATTGTGTTGGCTGGTTGGCTAGCGAATTCAATTTGGATGCTACCACTCTACGGTTGGTTGTTGCTGGTCTCATCAAGCGCCCCCAAAGTACCAATGTTATTTGCCATACTGCCACCCATTCTGCTCTCAATTTTGCAGGCCTGGATTGGTTTTTTGGAAAATCTCAAAATACCCGATAGTGTAGTCGGGATAATTAAAGACTGGTTGGTAAACAGCCCTGCCATAATCGCTGGCGGTGTTCATACAAACTCTGAGGGTAATACTAATGTAGACGTAGGCGTATCGCTTGGAATCCCCCTTGATTCAGGTTTTGATCATGCACCAACTCTAACTAACATGGCCAGTAGACTGTTTTCGATAGAAATGCTATACGGCCTAGTGGTTGCAGCCGCATTCCTTTACCTGACCTTATGGTTCCGGCGCCGGGCATCCGATGGTTAATTGTTACATTGTAAAGACTATGCTAAATTCTATGGCAAGTAATACATGGAGAAATCAAAATGCAATGCAATGTAGGTCAAACTGATAAAAGAATCCGTATGGTAATTGGTGTAGTCGTAATAGCTGCTGGGGTTTATTACCAGAGCTGGTGGGGAGCCGTAGGCTTGATACCCCTGATGACTGCTGTTACTGGCTATTGTCTGCCATATAAGTTATTTAATATAAATACTAACAAAGAAGAATAAATTGTCCGCAAGGAGTTGTCCCTTATTTGGCAATACCGCCCTTAGTTAGTTTCAGCGGATCTAACAGGCGCTTTAATTCTGTCTCAGATAGACCGGTTGTTTCTTTGGCAACTTCTAAGATTGGGCGGCCTTCTTTATAGGCTTGCTTGGCGGTAGCTGCGCCGAGCTCATAGCCAATTACGGAATTTAACGCAGTTACCAGAATTGGATTTCTGGATAAAGCCTCATCGATCCGGTCGCGTCTAACCTTAAAGCTGGAAATAGCTTTATCCGCTAATAAACGACTAACATTACTCAATAACATAATGCTTTCAGTCAAACTGGCAATAGCCACTGGTAACATGACATTCAATTGAAAATTACCTGATTGCCCGGCCATCGTAATGGTTGCATCGTTACCTGTTACTTTGGCACAGACCATCGCCGTAGCCTCTGGAATTACCGGATTAACTTTGCCCGGCATAATCGAACTTCCAGGTTGCAAGGCTTCCAACTCAATCTCGCCTATTCCAGCCAGTGGCCCGGAATTCATCCAGCGTAAATCATTGGCTATTTTTAATAAGCTTACAGATGTGGTTTTTAACTGACCAGATAATTCAACTACAACATCGAGGCTGGATATTCCGACAAACAAATTTTTAGCGCGCTCGAATTTCACTCCGGTAGATTTACTTAAAGATGCTGCCATGCCAGCAGCAAATTTTGCATCGGCATTAATTCCAGTACCAACAGCAGTGCCCCCCTGAGGTAATTTCCTCAAACGCTTCTGTGCAGATTTCAAACGCTCAATATTGGCACTAATTTGCTCAGCCCAAGTCATTAGTTCCTGCGCAAAAGTCACCGGCATTGCATCCATCAAATGAGTGCGCCCGGTTTTAACTTCATTTTTTAATTCTTGCGCGCGTGCTTTAAGAGTCTTGCTCAGATATTCTAATGCTGGCAATAAATCTTCTTCCAGTTGCAAGTTTGCGCCCACTTGCATAGCAGTTGGAATAACATCATTTGAACTCTGCCCCATATTTACATGATCATTGGGGTGAATAAGGGCCTTTTTACGCCCAGCGTTGGCTAAATGTGTAATTACTTCATTGGCATTCATATTTGATGAAGTGCCAGAACCTGTCTGGTATATATCAATGGGAAAGTGTACATCAACCGCGCCGCTTATAACTTTCTTAGCAGCCTTGCCGATAGCCTTTGCCTTAACTTGAGATAAGTGCCCAAGCTCTGCATTTACTTCAGCCGCAGACTGCTTGATCAAACCCAGAGCACGGATAAACTGGCGTGGCATGGTCTGCCCGCTGATCGGAAAATTATTTACCGCGCGTTGGGTTTGTGCACCCCAGAGAGCATCGGCCGGTACTTTCAACTTGCCCATACTGTCTTCTTCGAGGCGATATTTTAACTTTCTGTCTTTGTTCATAATGCAATTACTCAGCTTATTCCGCAATCATCTGATTATACCCAAATATGCTTCCGGTAGCGGCAAAATAAGCAAGTAAACGGTAATGTCTGGCAAGCAATGAATGGCGGAAAGTTGTATCATTTAGGCTGTTAACACTTGTTCAGCAAGGATATTCGATGACGGAGTTCAGCCCACTAACTGCCGCGACCTCAGTAGATGGTCGTTATGCTAATAAAACCGCAGCTCTGCGCCCTATTTTCAGTGAATACGGGCTACTGCGCAGACGCTTGATTGTCGAAATCAGATGGCTACAATTGCTCGCGCAAGAACAAGTGCTGCCATCTCTGCCGCAACTCTCAGCAGACGCAAACAGTTTCCTGGAACAACTGATTGAACAGTTTGGCCCGCAAGCGGCGCAAGCTATAAAAGACATCGAGGCTGTTACCAACCATGATGTCAAAGCAGTTGAGTATTATCTGAAACAGAAATTCTCCGAGCATGGGGAGCTGGCAAAACATGCAGAATTTATACATTTTGCCTGTACTTCAGAAGATATTAATAATCTCGCCTATGGCTTGATGTTGAAAGATGCTCGTGAACAGGTTTTACTGCCTGAGCTGCGTGAAATCAACAATAAACTGCTCTCGTTAGCCGCAGAGCATGCTGATCTTGCCATGCTTTCAAGAACTCATGGGCAAACTGCCAGCCCAACCACGCTGGGTAAAGAAATGGCCAATTTTGCTGCCCGCTTGCAACGCCAAATTGCACAGCTTGAGCAGCAAGCAATACTCGGCAAGATCAACGGTGCAGTGGGCAATTTCAATGCCCATCTTGTTGCCTGCCCAGAGCTTGACTGGCAAGCAATCTCAAAACTATTAGTTGAATCTATTGGTCTGGAATGGAACCAGTACACCACGCAAATTGAACCGCACGATTATATGGCTGAATTATTTGCTATTGTTGAACGAGCCCAGACTATTCAAATTGATCTGGCGCGGGATATCTGGGGATATATTTCTCTTGGTTATTTCACCCAGCAATTAGTATCTGGTGAAATTGGCTCATCCACCATGCCGCATAAAGTAAACCCGATAGATTTTGAGAATGCTGAAGGAAATCTCGGAGTCTCCAATGCTCTGCTCGCGCATCTTGCCGCCAAGCTGCCAATTTCTCGCTGGCAGCGCGACCTTACCGACTCAACCGTATTACGTACCTTGGGCACAGCTTTTGGGCATAGTTTAATAGCCTGGAAATCACTGCTTAAAGGCTTAAATAAATTAAAGGTTGACCAGCAAGTAATTGCAGCTGACCTTGATTCTGCATGGGAAGTACTTGCAGAGCCAATCCAGACCGTACTGCGCCAACATGGAATTGAAAACCCCTACGAGAAACTCAAGGAATTAACTCGTGGCAAGGCAATAACTGCAGCTGATCTAGAAGCTTTTATAAACAATCTA